>CAVOCO010000025.1:0-9061 GCA_963694215.1 Phycisphaerae bacterium | reverse complement strand
GAGCACGTCACGCTTGAGGACGGTACTGGACTGGTGCACACTGCCCCAGGTCACGGCACCGATGACTACATCATTGGTCTTGCAGCTGGACTTGACGTGTACTGCCCGGTTCTTGGCGACGGCACGTTTGATGACACGGCGCCCGAGTGGCTACGCGGCCTTTCAGTGTGGGAGGGCAATCCAAAGGTGATTGATCACCTCCGTGAACGTGGCAATTTGGTACACGTGCAGGACTACACGCACTCCTACCCCCATGACTGGCGGTCAAAGACACCTGTCATCTTCCGCTCGACCGAACAGTGGTTTGTCAATGTCAACGCGGGGTTTGGCGGCGGCGATTCGCTGCGTGACAGAGGCATGGAGGCAATTAACTCGACGGTCGGCTTTGTGCCCGAATGGGGCCGCAAGCGTATGCGTGGCATGGTCGATTCGCGTCCCGATTGGTGTCTCTCGCGGCAGCGGTCATGGGGTCTTCCGATTCCAGCCTTCCGTATGGCAGACGGCGAGATGCTGCTTACGGCAGCGACCACCCGAGTCGTGGCCGAAGCCTTTGGCAAACGTGGATCCGATGCATGGTTTCTTGAGTCACCAGCAGAGCTGCTCGCAGGCTGGGACCCAGCAGATGACCCCGATGCGCCGGATGATGTGATTGTTTCCACACTCGAGAAGACACACGAAATTTTCGATGTGTGGATGGAATCGGGTTCATCGTGGAACGCTGTCATGCGAGCGCGAGGACTCGGCTTTCCTGCCGACTTGTATTTGGAAGGCTCAGATCAACATCGCGGCTGGTTCCAACTCTCGATGCTTTCTTCACTCGGTGTCACCGGCGAGCCACCATTTCGCACACTGCTGACACATGGATTTATGGTCGATCGGCAAGGCAAGAAGATGAGCAAATCGGGCGGTAATGCCCTGAATGTTGATGACCTGCTCAAAGATATCGGCGCCGATGTGTGTCGCTGGTGGGTTGGGTCACTCCCATTTGAGAATGATATTCGTGTGGATCTCGAACTCATTCAGCTTGCTGGCGAGTCGTACCGCAAAGTCCGCAACACGCTGCGGTTCTTGCTGAGCAACATCGGCGACTATGCCTACTCCTCTGCTGATATCACGGACTTATCAAGCACCTCGCTTGAGGCATGGCTGCTGAGTAAAACAAATGAACTACACGCCACGGTGACGGGGGCATGGGAGGCCTACGAGTTCCGCCGCGCTCATCTGGCCATTTTCGACTTCTGCAACGAAACGCTCAGTTCGACTTTTTGTGTTGCCATGAAAGATCGTCTGTACTGCGACGTGGCCAATTCGCCCAGGCGGCGCAGCGCGCAGGCCGCGATGCGATCTGTAGCTGAGACGTTGTGTTGTCTGCTCGCTCCGATGATTCCACACACGGCAGACGAAGCATGGCGAACTTTACGCGGCGACGATGCTTGCGTGCATATGGAAGTGCTGGCGGCGCCAGCTCCGGTTGACGTGTCCCCGGCGTGGGATGTCGCCATGCAGGTTCGTGAGTCTGCCCTTCGGGCCATCGAGCAGGCAAAGAAGTCTGGCATCGAGAAATCCTTGGATGCGGGCTTGGTGATACCTGATCCTGATAGCGTGCTGCAGCCGCTTGCCGAGGATGTGCGCGATCTTCTCGAAGTGTCGCGGCTGAGCTTCGACCCATCCGCCACTGAAATCACTGTGGTGGACCTGCGTGATCAACCCGCTTGCGAACGATCATGGCGACGTGACGAAACCGTCGCAGCACGCGCCAACGGTTCTATGCTCTCCGAGCGAGACTGGCAAGCTGTCGAGTCAATTGCCGCCCAAGACAGTTGATCCCGTGTACAGCTTTGCCGCGGGTCAGGCGATCAGCAGAGGGCAAAGGGGTCAAGGCGCCAAGTCAGAGACTGATCCATTTTCTCAGCTGACTTTGGAACCAGGGGGAAGTGGCGAGTCGACGCGTAGCACGCGAACTTCGCCCTTCTCGCCGTCTTCTCCAATGCCGCTTGCGGCCATGATCATGCCTTGGCTGATTTCCCCACGGATTGTGCGTGGCTCAAGGTTGGCCACGATGACGACCTGCGTACCGACGAGGTCGGCGGAGTCATACCAGGCCTTGATTCCGGCGCACACCTGACGTCCGTCAGCGGTGCCATCATCGAGCTGAATCTTTAGCAGGCGATCTGCGTTGGGGTGCGGCTCAGCAGCGGTAATGGTCGCGACTCGAAGATCGAGATTGGTGAATTGTTCAAAGTCGACGCTTGCAAGCGGCTCGGGGGAGGCGGCCATGGTGAAAACTCCGTGCTGTGGTATCAGCGAAAGTGCGGTGCCTATTTTGCAGCTGATGCAGTGGTTGGCTGATCGGCTTCAGCGTCATCTTCGTCGTCTTGCGGCGTGTTGCGAACAAAGTTGTTGCGATCACGCAAGGCATCGCCGGTGAATGATGCGGCCAGGTCGCCAAGATCTTGTCCGCCAAAGTCATTGGCTGTGATGCGTCCTGTCAACGCGCCTTGGTCAAGATAGTTGTCGAACTGAGCTTCTCGCATTGGTACGCGGCGATCAAGTTCAGCCACAAGGATGGCCATATGTCGATCGGACGGAAGAACAAGCACGCGCTCAGTTCGATCAGTGTCTGCCAGTGGGGTAATGCCGAGTTCAATGGACCGATCAACCATTTGGTCAACGAGTGACTGGTCGGTGCCAAGGCCACGCACCATGCCGCCGCGGGGGACGCTTGGGTGCATGTAGCGTTGGAATGAACTGGGTCCTTGCACGGATTGGCTCCATGCCTGTGCAATTGTGTCAAGGCCATCTGCTTGAGCTTGGGTCTTGAGGCCATCAAGTTCACCCTGCATTGCATTCCAGCGGGCAAGTCGCCGCAGGTTTTTGACAACAGCGGGTTGTACTTCGCTCACCGTTGCTGGAGGGCGAGCGGCATCAGCTTCGGTCATGCGGAACACCCAGAGGTTGCCCTGCCGATCGGTCAGTACCGGGCCAGCGAGGCCGTTTTGCACAGGAACTTCACCAGTGCCGCCAAATTCTCTTGCAATGCTGATGAGGTCGGCAAGGCGACGAGTCGGAGCGCCATTGCGGCCAGGTCCATATCGATCGGTTCCGGCAAGTCCAATGCGGGGCAGTTCCCGAATGGCAGTCATGTCGGCAAGGCCGTCCGTAGAGCCGACTTCTGGCAGCGCATTCTCCCCTTCGAGTGTGAGCCCGAACCGCTCGCTCAACGTGGCGCGAACATCATTCATGCTGGTCCGGTCAGTATTCCATGAATCTGGCAGGACGACAAAGTTCTCGTTGGTCGCAAAGCCGCGGCGTGGGCCCCGAAGCGTATCGGCAGCAGCGCGAGAGATGGTTGGAAGCAGTTGATTCACGCGTTCATTGACGTACGCGTCGAGAACATCGTCTGGGACCGAGGTGGCTCCATCAACGATTTTAAACTGAGCCTGGTTCTTACGCCAGAACTTTCTCGCCTCAAGGTCGTCAGTCGCAACGCCTGCGCGGACCATTGCTTCAATGCTCGATCGTGGGATCTCAATCCACTCAATGGAAGCTCGATCAGGCAGTCGATATCCAAAGCCATGATCACCTTCACCTGGTTCAGTGTCGCTCCACTTTTCGAAGTGAGTTTGCTGGTCGGCGGCACTTGGTGCTGGGGCATCTTCTGCCTTGGCTGGAATGACAACATAGCGGGCATCAACACCATCAAGCATGCGACGCGACTCAAGTTTGAGCCGGCGATCCGACAAGCGTCCGGAAGTCTGTACGCGGCCGAGGTAGCGGCGAATGCCTGCGTAGTTGATGAGTGTCTGCCGCACGGCGGCTGGGGGGAAGCCAATCTGCAGACTCAGCTGCAAGATGGCGTCTGGAGAAATGGTCGCGGAAGCGTTTCCGCCTATGAGACCCGCCTTTGAAGCTTCGTGAATCAGCAAGTAGTAGCGATCAGGGTCGTTGCCAATCGTCCCCACAACGGGAAGCGGAGACAGCGTGCCCTCGAGCCGCTGCAAGATTTGCACCTGCTGCTGTACGAGTCGCCAGTCTTCGCGGGTGACAACCTTGCCATCCTTGCCCATGGTGGCGATTTCTGAGCCTTGTCCGCCAAACTGTGCCATCAAGTCGGGCAGCTGTGGCATCAGGAAGACAATCATCAGGCCAACACCAAAGACGGCGAGCAGGATTCGGTTGTACTTGCGAAGCAGGCGATTCATAGTGTTTTATCTCGTTCACGTGCTTGGGATGAAAGCGCAGTGGGAAAGACGCGGAGCAGGGCAAGGCCTCCTCAGCGTGATGCCCAGTGGCCCGGGAGCGGGACTCTATTCAGCGATAAAATTCGACGATTAGGTTGGTGTTGACTTCGAACGGAATCCGATCAGGCGTTGGCGCACCATTGATGGTGGCCTTGAGATCGGCGGGGTTGACCCCGATCCACTCAGGCACCAAGTGACCAGCCAATGATTCCATGTTCTCGCGAACAACCTTATGGATGCGATCCTTGAACGTGATCACGTCGCCAGGCTTCAACGCAATGCTTGGTCGGTCAGCACGAGTGCCGTTGACGAGCACATGGCGATGCACGACAATTTGTCGCGCGGCCCAAATGGTGCGAACGAAACCACAGCGTCGAATGACGTTGTCCAAACGACCCTCAAGCAGTTGCAGCAGCACGTCGCCGGTGTTGCCCTTGCGGCGGCTTGCTTCCACCACGTATCGGCGGAATTGCTTTTCCATGATGCTGTAGTGATAGCGGAGTTTTTGCTTCTCGGTCAGGCGAATGCCATAGTCCTTCGGCCGACGATTGCGATAACCGTGCATGCCTGGGGCATTCAGTTGGCGACGAGCCGTATGCTTGGGGATGTCCGCAATTGGGACGCCAACACGACGAGAAAGTTTGACCTTTGGACCGATGTACCGAGCCATATGAACGCAATCTCCAAAGCCCACGAGAAAGCCTCGCGGGCGGGGTGAATCAAGTCGCGTAGTGGACCACGAAACGGCCTCCAAGTCAAGGGGGAGCAGGTTCGCCGCGAGGGAGCGGGAAGTCAAGAGTGGGGAGTCGATGTGGGCTTTTTTGCCTTATCTGCGTGTTCGCTGGCACCAGACCTCCGACCTTCGGCTTTTTTGGGGGGCCGCCCTGCGGAACCCCCTAGTAGGCCCGCCCGGCTCGCCCCTCCCTCCAATTGAGGAAGGCAATATTGAGTACCCGCAGGCCCCCAGGGGTCGGATAGTCGCCCGTAAAATACCAATCGCCGGTGAAGTCAGGCATTGAGGCCCTGAGGCTGTCCACCGACTGATATACCACGTGAAGCTCGCCCTTCCAGGGCAGATCGGGAGGACGGACGAGCTCTGCGATCTCGTCTTGCAGTTGTTCGTGGGTGCATCGCTCGTACAGCCGCTCGACGTGGTTGACCATTTTGTCGGCTGGCAGGTCGGCTTGGGCCCTGCAGTCGGCCTCGATGTCATCGAGCAAGCTTGTATCGCCGCTTTTCTCAAGCAGGCTGATAGCCGCTTGGAACGCGATGAACCCTTGGAGCTCGCTCATGTCAATGCCGTAGCAGTCTGGATACATGATGGGTGGGGCAGAACTTGCGATGACAATGCGGGCTGGGTTGAGCCGCGAGAGGATCGTGACGATCGACTCACGGAGCGTCGTTCCGCGAACAATCGAATCGTCGATGACGACCAGCGTGTCCTTGTCAGTCACGATGTCATGGGTGATGTCGTAGACGTGGGCCACCAAGTCCCGTCGAGCGGTGTCATGCGTGATGAATGTGCGAAGGCGTTGGTCCTTGTGTGCAACTTTCTCTGCTCGCACTTGCGGCGTGCTGAGTGTTTTCAGTTGCTCGCGGGTGAGTTCGCCTGTTTGTGCCTTTGCCCATACCTGGTCAACTTGTCGCTCACGAACCAGTCGCTGCGTCTCGGCGATGAGTCCGTAGTAGGCTGTCTCGGCGGTGTTGGGCACAAAGCTATAGACAGTTTGGTGCACATTCCAATCGACGAGATCGAGCAAGGGCTTGGCAAGTTTGCGGCCAAGTTCCTTGCGTTCTTCGTAGATATCTGGGTCGTTGCCCCGACTGAAGTAGATGCGTTCAAAAGTGCACTGGCGCACGGTCCGCTCGGCGGCGCATCGTTCAGTGAACGTCGTGCCATCCCGGCGAACGATGAGCGCGTGGCCAGGTTCGATTGCTGGCACGGTGTCGGGCGAGGTGTTGAAGATCGTCGCAAGTGGCGCCCGTTCCGATGCCGCGGCGACCACATCATCGTCTTCGTACCAGAATCCAGGTCGAATGCCGGTCGGATCACGAAAGACAAAGGAGTCGCCGTTGCCAAGAAGGCCCGCGAAAAGCCATCCGCCGTCCCAGTCTTCGGCGGCGCGGGTGAGCACGCGGCCGATATCGAGTTCTTTTGAAATGCTATGGGCGAGTTCTCGCCCTTGAAGTCCGAGAAAGGAACCGGGGCCCATCGTGGCCCGCAGGTGTCGGTGCTCGAGATCGAGGCAGTATCCAACCCGCTCGAGCACAACCTGTGTGTCGGAGTCGCCCACCGGGCTGAGCCCGTAGTCAACGAGGCGATTGAAGAGCTCGCCCGAGTTCGTCATGTTGAAGTTGCCCGCGATGGCGAGATTCTTACTGAGCGTATTGTCTTTTCGCAGCAGCGGATGACAATGCGAGAGTCCTCGCCCAGAGTGGGTGCCGTATCGAAGGTGACCGATATAGGCGTCGCCAATGAAGTCGGCGCTATTGCGGAGTTCGGCATCATCAAGCGGGGTCGTCGGCAGGTTGGGGAGATCTGCGGTGGCCGCGGAGAACACACGCTCGATGGCGTTGTTCTGGTGTGACCGCAGTCGCCGTAAGAACGTTGCGCCAGGCGGCATGTCAAACTTTACAACGGCCAGGCCGGCCCCATCTTGGCCTCGGTTTCGCTGCTTCTGCATGAGCAGGTGAAGTCGACGAAGCCCCCACGCGGGGTCGCCTTTCTCCTGCGCATACCACGCGAGCGGTTTCTTGAGTCGTACAAAGGCGAGGCCACATTCGTGCCCAATTGGGTCGCTCATAGCGGGGGATGATAGGGTGGAAGGAGCCAGGTTCCGCCTCCGGGCCAATGGCTTTCATGAACTCTTTGTCAATATCTGCTCGAGGTGGTACGTGATCGCCTTGCTTTCTCAGTTCTGGCGTGACCAAAGCCAGTGCAGGTCGCAAGGGGGTCAAGTCCCCAAGGCAGGAACTGGCCCTATCCAGCGCGGCGACGCCACGTAAAAGCGAAGTCAGGAGTCGAAAGTCAACCGACTTCCGACTCCTGACTTCCACGCCGTCAATCCACGTCCATTCAATATCGGTAGTGTTCAGCCTTATATGGGCCTTCGACTGGAACGCTGATGTACGCAGCCTGCTCCGGTGTGAGCTCCGTGAGCTTGACACCGAGCTGGCCAAGGTGGAGTCGAGCCACCATTTCGTCGAGCTTCTTAGGCAGGACGGTCACGGTGCGTGTGTCATAGGCATCGGCGTTGCTGTGCAGCTCCATTTGCGCGAGCACCTGGTTGGTGAAGGAGTTGCTCATCACGAAGGACGGGTGGCCAGTAGCGCATCCAAGGTTGAGCAGGCGGCCTTCGGCGAGCAACAAGATGGAGTGCCCGTCGGCGAACTTCCATTCGTGCAGCTGATCCTTGACTTGGATCTTCTCAATGCCAGGCGTGGCGGCAAGGCCGGCCATGTCAATTTCGTTGTCAAAGTGGCCAATATTGCCGACGATGGCGTTGTGTTTCATCTTGGCCATGTGGTCGGCGCGGATGATGTTGTAGTTGCCCGTTGTGGTCACGAAGACGTCAATGTCGCTCACGACATCTTCCATCAGGACGACCTGGTGGCCTTCCATGGCGGCCTGCAAGGCACAAATGGGGTCGATTTCGGTAATGAGCACGCGGCAACCCTGCGAGCGAAGGCTCTGGGCACAGCCCTTGCCTACATCGCCGTATCCGCACACGAGTGCGGTCTTGCCGGCAAGCATGACGTCCGTTGCCCGCATGATCCCGTCTACGCATGAGTGGCGACAGCCATAGAGGTTGTCGAACTTGCTCTTCGTGACAGCATCATTGACGTTGATCGCCGGGAACTTCAGCGTGCCAGCCTCGGCCATTTGGTAGAGGCGGTGGACACCCGTAGTGGTTTCTTCAGTGACGCCGCGAATCGCCTCAGCGATCGGGGGCCAGAAGCCGGGCTTGGCCTCGGCAAGGTCGTTGAGCAGTGAGAGGAAGACCTCGAACTCTTCGGACTCGCCGGTGCTTGGATCCGGAACACAGCCGGCGGCGTCAAATTCGGCGCCCTTGTGGACGAGCATGGTTGCGTCGCCACCGTCATCGAGGATGAGGTTGGGCAGGACACCATCACCCCAGTTCAGTGCTTGGAGCGTGCACCACCAGTATTCGGGAAGCGTTTCGCCCTTCCACGCATACACCGCGATGCCTTGCGGGTTTTCCGGGGTGCCGGTCCGGCCGACTGCGATTGCCGCGGCCGCGCTGTCCTGAGTCGAAAAGATGTTGCACGACACCCAGCGCACGTGAGCGCCGAGGTCGACCAAGGTTTCGATCAACACGGCGGTCTGCACCGTCATGTGAAGGCTGCCCATGATCTTCACACCGTCGAGAGGCTTCTTGCCCGCGAAGCGGTCGCGCAAGGACATCAAGCCGGGCATTTCAATTTCGGCGAGTCGGATCTCTTTGCGGCCCAATTCGGCGAGGCCGAGATCTGCGACCTTGAACGGCAGGTTATTTTGATCGGTGGACATGTTCTTTCTCCTGGTTGAACGGTTTGAATTTGCGTTGAGCGAATGCCCAGCGAAGATGGCGGGATGGACGAAACCCGCGATAGAGCGCGGGTTAAATTTTTTGGTGTGACTTGGTTTCGATCTTTGGATCTACGGAAAATTGGGTGGGGTCGATGGCTGAAGGAACTTTGAGATCGCAACCAGCGGGAGTGCGTTGCGACGCCTCGAATTAACCCGTGATGCTTACTGCATCACTGTATTCGGATGTAGTGTTATATGAATTGAACCCGATGTCAATGCTCAAGGTGCA
>CAVOCO010000024.1:0-9143 GCA_963694215.1 Phycisphaerae bacterium | reverse complement strand
GATTGATCTTTGATGCCGCGAACTGGTACGACGAACTTGACCCGATGATCTCCGAGTCGACATTCGAATTCCGTGTGCAGGAGTTTCTCGTCATGGCCGGGGCGCTCAAGACTTATTACGGGGTCATGGATCAACAAGGCATTGTGATTGATGTCACGTTGGAGAGTGAATTCTGGAATGCTGCGGCTGCAGTTATGTCCGCGGATGCATTGAAAGAGTGGAAGGCGTACTCGGAGAATGTGCTTGACGCGGTCCGCGTTGCCACCGGCATCATCCCGCCACACAGTTGGTCTGACGCTTCTGCTCTACCGGTGCTTGTGACAATTTCCTCAAACAGCGGCATGCCTACGGAAGCGGCGATGGCCTCGGTCGATCGGATCATTCCGTTGCCCCAGCAGAAGCCAGTCACGCTCAAGCTCCGCACGCTCATGCCGCGATTTCCCAGCGCGGCCGCCTTGCCCCATTTGCCGCAAGCCAAATAACCGCGAGGGTGGTTCGCCAGTTACGAAGAATATATCTGCCTACGAAGTCATTGATGGCGCGTCCATCTATTCGAGTTTTGTGCCGTGAAGTGAGTGGCAGCAGGATTGGGCGGCTCGAGGTGTGCCTGTGGTTTGTTGATACATGGATCAACGAAGCAGAGCGAGAGCCTGGAGTGCTGCTCAGAGTGCTCAGACGTCGAGGTTCTTGACTTCCAGCGCGTGGTCTTCAATGTATTTGCGTCGTTGCTGTACATCTTCGCCCATGAGAATGCTGAAGAGTCGGTCGGCTTCGGTTGCCGCATCAACGGTGACTTTCAGCATGGTGCGTTGGTCGGGGTCCATTGTGGTGTCCCAGAGTTCCTCAGGGTTCATTTCGCCGAGGCCCTTGAAGCGTTTGACTTCGATGTTGCTTCTGCCAATTCCGCGAAGTTGTTCAAGGATGCCCGGGAGGTCAGCCACTTGGACAGTGCGTTCTTTGTCGGTGCCCGGATCAACAACCCACGCATAGGTCGTTGGGAGAAGTTCGCCCGAGACGGTTTCTTCTTGGGTCAATCCCCAGTCCTCGATGTTTAGGTCGAGTTTTGCAAGGTCAGCTGCGATCTTTTCAATTTCAGCGTTCTCATGCAATTCACGTAGTGACGCAATTGTGCTGCGATCTACGCCATTGGCGGCAACGATATCGTCGAGCACGAGAGATTCAGACTGTAGGAATTCTCGGGCTTCCGCATCATCCCAGCACAGTTTGTCGCCGGCAGTCCAAGTGACGCGGTAGCGGGGCAGGCGGGCTGCGCCTGTGGGGTCCTTCTCGCGAGAGGCAAGCAGCTCGTTGAAGTTCAGGCCTCGGCGGTGGGAGATTGCGACTAATTCAACGAGTCGCGTCATGCGTTTGATCATGTGGTCAAGATCGCTGCCGGTGATTCGATTCTTAATCGTGGTGGGGTTTTCTCGCACGATGAACTCAGCGTTGGCAAGCGCCATCTCGGTCAGGTGAGATGTCATTTCGCCTTCGTCCAAGACATACGCAGTTTTCTTGCCGCGCTTGATCTGATAGAGCGGAGGCTGGGCAATGTAGATTTTGTTCTGGCGGACCAATTCAGGCATCTGCCGGAAAAAGAACGTCAGCAGCAGTGTGCGAATGTGCGATCCATCTACATCGGCATCAGTCATGATGATGATGCGACCGTATCGAAGCTTGGACAAGTCAAAGTCCTCGCCAATGCCACACTGCAATGCCTGAATCAGAATGCGGATCTCTTCGAATCCGAGCACTTTGTCGAGCCGTGCCTTCTCGACGTTCAGGATCTTGCCCTTGAGTGGCAGGATGGCCTGCGTGTCATGATCGCGGCCACCCTTGGCAGAGCCGCCTGCTGAGTCGCCTTCGACAATAAACAGCTCGCTGCGGTCCACATCATTGGTTACGCAGTCTGCAAGTTTGGATGGCATGCCACCCGATTCGAGTGCGCCCTTGCGTTTGATAAGGTCGCGCGCCTTGCGTGCGGCCTCGCGGGCTTCGGCAGCGAGGATTGCGCGGTTGCAGATCTTCTTGGCTTCAGCCGGGTTTTCTTCGAGCCAACTGCCAAGCGCATCGTGGATGGCCCGGCTGACAAAGGGCTCTACCTCGGGGTTGAGCAGTTTTTCTTTGGTCTGGTTATTGAACTGTGGTTCTGGAATCTTGACCGATATGACTGAAGTGAGGCCTTCTCGAAGATCATCGCCCGAGGGCGTCAACTTCTTGATGAGTTTGTTCTTTTTGGCGTACCCATTGATGGTTCGCGTCATGGCTGTTCGGAAGCCAGCGACGTGGGTACCGCCATCTGGATTGACGATGTTGTTGCCGAAGGCCAGCATGTTCTCGGCAGCCGAGTCGGTGTACTGGATGGCCATATCGAGCGAAAGACCACTTTCATCATCTTCTCGCATGATGCGGATGATGGGGCTGACCGTGGTGCGAGACTCATTGATGTAGGCGACGTAGCCCGCGATGCCATCGTTGTAGTGGAAGACTTCATCGCGAATCCGACCATCGCTGTCGACTCGTTCATCGAAGAGGCGAATCGTGACGCCCGTGTTGAGGTACGCGAGTTCTCGGAGTCGGTGCTCAAGCGTCTCCCACCGGAAGTCTGTGTCGGTGAAAATCTGATGGTCAGGCTTGAATGAAATGGTTGTTCCGGATGTGCGTCCGTCGGCTTCAAGAACAGGACCAACTTTATGGAGTGGTTTGTCGATTTCGCCTCTGTTGAACGAGATCGCGTGCACTGCGCCATCTTTGACAATCTCAACGATTGTCCACTCAGACAACGCGTTAACACACTTCACGCCAACGCCATGCAGGCCGCCGGACACCTTGTAGGCATTGCCGTCAAACTTACCGCCCGCGTGCAGTTCGGTCATGATGACTTCAACTGCGGGGCGACCGTCAATGGTCGGATTGTCGCTTCTCATGGCGTCGATCGGCATGCCGCGGCCGTCATCGCTCACGGTGCACGAGCCATCAACACCAATTCGCACTGTCACAATTTTTGCGTACCCAACCATCACTTCATCAATCGAGTTGTCTACGGCTTCGTAGACAAGGTGATGCAGCGCGCTAAGCCCGGTACCGCCAACGTACATGCCGGGGCGTTTACGGACCGCTTCGAGCCCTTCAAGGACTTGAATTGATTCGGATGTGTACTCGGCGGAAGTGGCCGTCGAGAGTGGATTCTGATTGGTGAGTTCTGCCATAAGTTGAACGTGGATTATACGTTCAACGGAGGTGTTCTAGGTTGTGAAAGGACCCTTAAAAGGCGCTATGCGAGTCGACCTTTTCGAGCGCCAACCATGAAGGCTTGGAGGTTTGTTCCAGGGCATGCTGTTGCGGCCATTTCCTGATGGGTGGTCACCTTGTTGGAGCGGATGTTGTAGGTTTTCATCTGTTGCCCAAGGAAGCGAACAAGGGCGTTCTTTTGGGCTGCATTGAGGCTTTGTTGGTCGTAGTTGCCAAGCACCACAATGCCCAAATTGCCCTGATTCTGTGCGCGAACATGGGCGCCCTGCCATGATGTAGGTCGCCCTGACCAGATGCGACCGCCTGGGTCAATTGCATAGTGGTAGCCGATGTCGCCAAAGGGTTGTGGGCGGCGCTGTAAATGAGAACGCCGGATGGACTCCAGCCGTTGCTTTGCAGCCGACATCGAGGAGTCGGTGAAGGGTGACATGCCGTCATGATGGATCGTGATTCGATGAATCGGCGTCATGCGGTCCATGCGCGCCGGATTGGGTCTGCCTTTGGCCCAAACGGACCGAGCAATGACTCCGGCTGTAGCGGGCAGAGGAGTTGGCGTCGGTGGAAGTGCAGGCTTGAGCGGAGGCGTCCAGATTGGACCTGGGACTCGCGTTAGTGAGGTAGCCGATTGTGTTGCGCAGCCACCGAGCACCAGCAAGGTGCCACCAAGAAAGAGTCGTCGTGTGGTTGAGTCAGACATGCAGTTAAATCGCGAGCAACCCGCGTACCGTCTATATCGGCACGACGCTTTGCCTGCCTGAAGTATACGACTGAAACCGGACACCCGGTTCGACTCAATTGTGCAGATTTGCCGCTTCCCGACCTTGATTGCCGCGGGACGAAGAAGGTGACAAGGGGGGCAAGCCCCCGAATCGCCAAGTATCCAATCGCCTCAACTGCCGCGGACACTCCTTGCCTTGCTCAATCCTCGGGGGCATTCACATGAACACGGCGTCTGAACTCTGCATTGAGCGCCTTGGTCACGGGACCAACTTGCCCCCCGCTCAGAGGTGTCTCGCCGAGGTAGCTCACGCCAATAATTTCGGCAGCGGTTCCGGTAAGGAAGATCTCGTCGGCCGCTTTGAGCTCATCAAGTTCAACGCGACGCTCTTCAACCGTGTACCCGATGGCTGGGGCGATCTGATCAATCACAAACTGCCTGGTAATGCCGTGCAGGATGCCTGCGTCAGTATGCGGCGTGGTGATGTGGTTGTCCTTCACATAGAAGATGTTATCTCCCGTGCACTCGGACACATCACCTTCACAGTTGAGCATCAGGGCCTCGTAGACATCGGCGCCGAGCGCTTCCACCTTGGCCAATATATTGTTGAGGTAATTGAGCCCTTTGATACGAGGATCTAGGCATGCAATTGGAATACGAGGCCGGGTTGCCACAATAATTGGCATGCCATCTTTATAGAGCGACTCTGGATACAGAGAGATCGTGGCTGCAATAATGATGGTTTGGGGTGTGCTGCAAGTGAAGGGATTCAATCCAAGTGTGCCAACGCCTCGCGTATAGATCAGTCGGATGTATCCATTGGTGATGTCATTGGCTGCAACAGTCTCACGCACGGCCTTCTCGAGCGCATCAATGCTGTACGGCGGATCAAGGTGCAGCAGCCCAGCCGACATCTGCATACGCTCAAGGTGGGTGCGAAGTTTGAAGATCTTGTTGTTGTAGACCCGGATACCCTCGAAACACCCGTCGCCATAGAGCAGACCATGATCGAGCACGCTCACCGAAGCCTCTTCCATTGGCACAAGTTGGCCATTCATCCAGACTAGTCCTGTCAGTGGAAGACCTCTAGCGGCATTGGGGGAAGGCGTCGAAAGCGTTGATTGATCTGACATAAAGCTCCTGAATCTCCTCTGTGAACCACACACAATAGCAGGCATGAACCTTCTCGGGACCGCTTGATATTGCATCAAACCCTGTTCAGGCAGGCGAATAAAGGACTATGATGGTCGGTCCAATGCCTCTTCAAGAACGCCCACAAGCTGATCCATGCGATTCACACTTTCTTGCCGATGTGGCAGCTGGCCAGGTTCGACTCAGCAGCGAGCAGGCCGCCACGTTGTATCACCAGATGCCACTGGCCGAACTCGGGCGATGGGCTGATGCCCGATGCCGCGCCGTCCACGGTGACTCTATTCGCACATTTGTGATCGATCGCAATATCAACTACACCAATGTTTGCACAGCCAAGTGCACGTTCTGCGCATTCCGCCGTGACGCTGAAGATGAGGATGCTTATACGCTGACCAACGAAGTGATCCTTGAGAAGGTTGCTGAACTCACTGCAATTGGCGGCAATCAAATTCTAATGCAGGGTGGCATGAATCCGGACCTTCCCTTGAGTTGGTATGAAACCTTGCTTGGCCAACTTGGTGAGCAGTACCCAGACGTTCACGTGCATGCTTTTAGTCCTCCTGAGATCTTCGAGTTCGTCAATTTCTTCGACCCTCCAGGAAGCGACTTCCGAGCCAAAGTGAAGTGGGTGCTCGAGCGACTGCAGGCTGCAGGTCTCAAGTCGATTCCTGGCGGAGGTGGCGAAATATTTGCGCCAGCCGTTCGGCGAAAGATTGGTCTTGGCAAATGTGATGCCGAAATCTGGCTGACCGTCATGCACGTTGCTCATGAACTTGGCATGAATACATCGGCGACGATGATGTTCGGACATATCGAAGGCGTAGCCGATCGAATTCATCACATGGATCTCGTTCGGCAGTGGCAAGACCGATCACTTGGTGACTTTGCATCCGACGGCGGTGGTCGCTATATGGCCTTCATCTCATGGCCCTTTCAGCGTGAGAACACGCCGCTTGGCCGTCTTTCAGATTGGGATGGCAGTGGCGAGTTCCCGGGTGATGTGGTGGCCATGCTTGATGGCAGCGGCGAGAAGTCGGCTGACCCTGAGTTTGGCCGAAAGCTTCGCCTTGCTGGCGCCAGCGCGTACCTTCGGACGCAGGCAATTAGCCGCTTGATGCTTGACAATGTGTATTCGATTGGCGCATCGTGGGTAACAATGGGACCGCACGTTGGTCAGCTTGCGCTCAGCTTTGGCGCGAACGACATGGGCTCTGTGATGATGGAAGAAAACGTTGTCAGCGCTGCTGGGACCACATACTGCCTGAGCGAGCCTGTGCTGTGTCATCTCATCCGCGATGCTGGCTTTACGCCCGCGCAGCGTGATAACGCATATGACCTCTTGGCCGTACATGACACCGACGTGGCGCCAGACTTGCAGGTTGACGACTGGTCGGTCTTCCGGCAGGCGAAGCTGCACGTTCAGGCCGAGGGGTGCGAAGAGCCGGTTGCCGGCACTGCCGTTACTACCGTCACTATCGGCGGCGCTGATTCGTCTAGCCAGTAGCGATAATTCTATTCGCAGGCGATTTCGATGGTCGCCGCAAGTTCGCGGCATCGCTCAACATCATCAGCAGCTTCTCCGGCGAGGCGAGCGCGTTCTGATTCATCGGCGAGGCTTGGCAAATTTATTCGCACGTTCCATGCTGCTGCTGCGCACGCGGCCTGCAGCAGAATGGCCGCGACTGCAAGGTCACTGGCCAGCATAGGATTCGTCCGGCCCGGCAAACCTACAAGTAGTTCGGATGCATGGCGGCAGAGTCTGCACATGGCTAGCGGCGCGTTGATTGCGGCGTGGACCGCAACTTCCCAGTCTGCGACGCGTTCGGGATGATCTTCTGGCAGCTTCCACAGCGCCGAGAGCACGCCAAATGCTTCGGCGTCGGCCTCGGCAAGGGCAACCGCTTCGTCGCGCCATGCCTCGAGTTCTTGCAGTGCGGTGGTGTTGGCGGTTTCGTGCTCGGCAAGGTCTTTGCGGCCGATGGAATACGCCAGCACCATGCGGCCGGCCGCGAGTCCAATGGCAGCTGTAACGCCCGCAGCAGCTCCGCCACCAGGCGTGGGGCACTTGTCGCCAAGCGATCGGAGCAGTGATTCAACTTTCAGTTCTTGAAGTTCCATGTCAGCTCCTGATCTCGGCATCCACTTGGCTGCGGAGCGCGGCGATGAGCGATTCAATTGGCGGTTCGACTTCTTCTCGCGTGAGTGTACGGTCGGCAGCACGGAATCGAATTCTCATGCTCAGTGATTTGTGGCCAGCTTCAATGCCCTTGCCGCGATAGACGGTTACAAACTCAGTGGCCTCGTGATGTGTCAGATTCAAGGCGGCCGCAATGTCGACAAGCTGTGCCCAGTGCACCGATTCCTTCACAATCGCCGAGAGGTCTCGCTCAATTGCAGGGTGGTCGGGCAGGCGCTGGGCTTCGCGTTGCGCTGGATCATTGTGCATGAACGCTTCTGGATGAATGGTGCCAGCGAGATACGTTGCATCACCAGGCGAAACGGATGCAGCCAGCCGTCCAATGTGGCCAACCTGCACACCGTCCACAGAAACAGTGGCAGCGGGGGAGAGCCATGGCAAGTCATCGCAGGGCTTAACAGTCACGGTGCTATCTGGCCCAGCAAGTGCACGCGCGACATGATCCACTACGCCGCGAAGCGGTCGGATTCCGTCGGAGGCGTTGCATATGTCCATCATGAGTGCGAGTTCGAGTGCTTCAACATCACTGCCATCTGCAGCGTGGTAGAAGGTGCTTCCCATCTCAAAGAGGCGTAGGTCATTAACGCCCTGGTCGGCGTTGTGCGAACGAACGCGAATGAGACTAGGAAGAAGAGAAGGTCGCAGTATTGGCTCGCCAGCGGCGCGTGCTTCATGAACCTTGCGGAGCGCGCATCCAGCTGGCAGAAACGGCGTTGCGTCACGCTCGCTGATCAGTGTGTGTGTCACGGTTTCGATGAACCCGTCGCCAACAAGCGCTGTGGTTATTGCTTCGGTAGTGTGGTGATCTGGTGGGTTGGCTGCAGGCCGAATGGTCAGTGTCTCTCGTACTGGCACAGCGGCAAAGCCGTGCATCCGCATGACTTCCTCAATTAGGTCGATTTCGCGGTGGATGTCCCCGCGGTGCCACGGCACGATCGCAGTAATCACACCACCGTTAAGCGTTGGCTCAAAGCCGAGCCCTTCAAGCATGGTGACTTGCGTGTTGTCAGCGATATCAAGTCCAAGCAGTTCACGGCAGCGAGCCGTCCGCATGGCGACGACTTCGCGGGCGGGAAGTCCACTGCCGGAAGTGAGTACGCCTGGGGCAAGCATGCCCCTGGCAGAGTCGAGAATAAGCTGGCAGAGTCGCTCGGCCGCTTCATCGACTTGTCCTGGAGAGACGCCACGTTCGAATCGGAACGAGGAGTCGCTTGAGATGTTGTGAAGTCGACTGGTGTGACGAACCATGACTGGATCAAAGGTCGCGGCCTCTATGAGCACATTGGTAGTAGTGTCGGTTACTGCGGTGAGCGCGCCGCCCTTCACGCCAGCAAGCGCAATAGGTTTCTCTTCATCGGCAATCACGAGTTCGGTGCCGTGCAGTTCAATCTCGCTGGCGCCTTCGCCAATGGGCAAGAACTTTTCGCCTTTGCGGGCCATCCGTACAACGATATGCCTGCCGGCAATGGTGTCGAGGTCAAACACGTGTGTGGGCTGTCCAAGTTCAAACAGTACGAAGTTCGTCGCGTCGACTAGGTTGGATCGTGGAATGTCACCACGGGCGGTAAGGCGATCGCTGATGTGCGAAGGCGATGGGCCAACGGTGATACCGGTGATGACGCGTGCTGTGTAGAGCGGGCACGCCGCCGGAACTTCGTTGGTCAGTGTTGCCAGCGTTTCTATAGATGGTCCGCTGGATTTGGGGGAGGCGACCGGAACCAAGAGTGTGCGGTCAGTCAGTGCTGCAATTTCACGGGCGAGCCCGACGTGGCACGTGCAGTCACCTCGATTGGATGTCATTTCAAAGTCTTGGCGAACATCGTCTGG
>CAVOCO010000023.1:0-9206 GCA_963694215.1 Phycisphaerae bacterium | reverse complement strand
CCGAGTTGAAGCAGTGCCTCCCCAAGGGCCCGATCACATCGCTCATGCGAGCGATCAAGCCGACGGACAAGCTGAAACGCCAGTGCGGCATGTTGAAACTGAGACTGAGCCATTGCGAGCACACCCATATGAAAGTGCGCTTCAACATTCACTGGATCGTGCTCAAGCACTTGCCGCAATACAGATGATGCTTCATCGTACTGCTCGGTCGAGGCGAGCAATTCGCCATAGCGCACCGCCGTTGCGGCGTCGCCCATGAGATGATCAAGCAACCACCTGTACAGTTTCATCGCTTCATGGGGACGAGCATTGGCAATGTGAATTTCAGCAAGCCCCTGATACGCACTGCCGCACGTGGGCTCTCGGCGGGTGGCCTCATCCATGCACCATGTCGCCTTATCCCAGAGCTGCCGCGCAATCAAACTCTGGCCCATCGCAACAAGACACGCCGCTGTAGTTCGGTCAAGATGCATTTCAGCAAGGTAGAACGTGGTCTCGGCTTCATCGTGTTGCCCCAGCTTGGCCCGCGCAGCAATCAGTCGAGGCCAGACTTCCGGATCGTCTGGACAGATTTGAGCGAGCCGGGCGAGCCGGGCTTCTGCTTGCTGGATATCACCGAGCCGCAGGCTCACTGACGCCGCCGCATCAACATAATCGCGTGTGCCTGGAGCCGCTGTGGATGCACGATCGAATGCTTCTACCGCCTCGACATCTCGTCCACTCATTTCCAGGATGAGGCCAAGTTGATAGTGCCAATCGGGCTGATCTGAATCAATGGCCAATGCCCGTCGGAACGCGGCCTCGGCTTCAGCGAGCCGCCCAGACTCAAGCAGCGTCGCCGCCTGGTCGGCATGCTGTTCGGCATCAATCCAATCGCTCATGTATTCACCATGACAGAAGTCTAGTCACTCTTCGCCGTCGATTGGCGCGAGTGCGACGAAATAGACGTACGATGCCAGAAATCATGCTGCACTATAGATTGATTCCGCTGCTCCTCATATTCGCATGCTCATGCACGCAGCATGTCGCGAGCCCTGGAGCAGCCGCTGACCTGAGTGAGCCAGCCTCAATGGACGCCTCCTCAGCCCGCCGACTGCAGCTCGCCTCTGTCATCTTGCTCAGCAAGACCGATGACATGGATGCTGGCACCCGCGCGGCGGCGGCGGCAGAACTTGTTTCACTCAGCTTGCCACAATCGCAAGAGATCCTCATTGACGCCATGGAGACCGACCGTATCGAGGTGCTCCAGGCGATCCTTGAGTCAATGCTTGCTGAATCCAAACTCAGTGAAGCCTATGGGCCGCCTCTTCTGACACTCCTAGAGACTGCCCCGATCGAAGTACGTCCGGTGCTCGCAGAACTTCTCGCCCGCCACGGTCAAATCGATGTGCGAATTCTGCCTGCCATTGCCTCGATCGCCGCAGATCAAACCAAAACCATTGAACAACGAGAAGCGGCCATCCTCGCGATCGGCGCCTTTCGACATGCCCCAGCGCTTGCCGCAAGCGAACTGATGATGATTCTCCAACAGCCCAACGCGGCTCCCCCCTCCATCACGCTCGCAGCACGTGAACAGCTTTCAAGACTCACTGGAATGCCAAGCAGTACCACACCGCCGCAATGGCTTGCGTGGTGGAATGAAAATCGCAATCGACCAGCCGAGCGTTGGCTTGAGGACACCGTCGACGCATTGACCAAGCAAGCAGCAAACCGTATCAAGGAACTCTCTGAGGTTCGTGCCGCGCGGGACCGCATGTCTGCCAGGCTCCTCGCTGCATATCGAGACTTCTGGCCTCTTCTCACGATAGAGCAACAACAATCGCTTCTCCTTCCACTCCTCCAAGACGAATTGCCATCGGTCCGCGTCTTTGGCCTCGGCCGCCTTGCAATACAGTTGCGTGATGGCCACGACACACCAGGCGGCCAAGAAGCCGCAGCCGCCCTACTCGCTGACCCAGACGCGTCGGTGCGAGCAGCGGTCGCTGCCCTCATTCCAGAACTCGACCCTGCAACGACTGATCCTGCGGTGATCGCTCGATTCTCTGAAGAAACAGACGCAGCAGTGCTTGCTGCGATGCTCCCTCGTATCGCGGCCATCCAACCTGAACTCATAACCGCAGACAAAATGACGCCGCTCCTTGCACAACCGGCAAGCCGGGCCGCGGCCATCAATGCCATGTGGACAGTGCTTGCAGATCAGGGCCCCCAAGATCAAGACCTGGCAAAAGTCATGCTGCCCGGAATTCGCCGCGTCTTTGAGCTCGACCAAACACCACAAGCTGGCGCATTGCTCACCCTGATTGGGATGCCCGAAGACATTGCCATGCTCGAGCCGCGTCTCGACGATGACGACTCGAACTGGCGAGCAGCAATTGCCAACGCCTTATACACCCGCGGAGAATTCGGTCCACTTATTGCGCGAGCTGGAGACCAAGCGATTTACCCGTTTGCACTTCGCGCTATAAATACTGGCTCCGACATCATGTCCCTTGAGGCCATCAGCACGCTCACGCCACCCGAAGAACATGAGGCGATGTGGTTGCAAACACTGCTTGATGCAGCGAGCCGCGCCACAGCCGATGCACTTCGTGTCGATGACATCCTGGCGAATGTGCCAACCATCACACCAGCTCAACGAGCAACAATTCTGCAGGTACGATTCGGCGCTGATCAAGTCGCCGAACAAGACCTCGCCGCTATTGCCAAGCGGCTCGGGCCACTCGTACTTCAAAGCGGCGACCCCCGAGCGGTCGTAGCTGTCATAGATCGTGTGCCGGCAAGCCGTATCGACGAGGAACTGCTCGCATTGAAGTTTGAGGCTGCTATCCGAGGCCGCATGTATGACGAAGCTGCGGCAATCCAAGCCGAGCCAGCTGCATGGATCAGCGCGTTTGAACTGCTGCAGGCTACGCAGCCAGAAGCTGCCGACCTTGTTCGGAGCGAAATCGTCCGGCGATTTGAAGACACACTCGACACTTCCATGCGAGCACAACTCGGTATGGCCTCTGACCCAATGATGGGTGACGCCAATCCGGGCGAAGTGCCCGGCTGACTCACGCGTATTCTCCATTGACCAACTTTCCATGAGAACCATCACAATGGCCACCAAGCAAACTCGCACCGATCACGACTCTATGGGCGTACTTGAAGTGCCGATCAACGCGCTCTATAGCGCCTCAACCCAGCGGGCCGTGCAGAACTTCCCTATCTCAGGAAAGGCCGTGTCATGGGAAATCATCATCGCTTTCGCTCAACTAAAACGAGCTGCCGCTGAGACCAATCAAGAACTCGGCAAGCTTGACGCCAAGCGGTCCAAGCTCATCATAAAGGCGTGCGTCAAAATCATCGCCGGTCTCACCGATGCCGATACACGCGGCGACATGATGCAGCACTTCCCTGTCGACATCTTCCAAACTGGATCTGGCACTTCAACCAACGTCAACGTCAACGAAGTCATCTCCAATATGGTCTCGGTTTCACTCGGCAAAAAACTCGGCTCATTCGATCCCGTCCACCCCAATGACCACGTCAACATGGGGCAATCTTCGAATGACACATTCCCCACTGCAGTACAAGTGGCCGCGGCCACTCACATCAAGAAG
This sequence comes from Phycisphaerae bacterium, assembly GCA_963694215.1. Taxonomy (GTDB): domain Bacteria; phylum Planctomycetota; class Phycisphaerae; order Phycisphaerales; family SM1A02; genus UBA12567. Next base: position 5,604 of record CAVOCO010000023.1, on the reverse strand, counting down.
GCCATGCTGCCGGATGTCAAGAAGCTTGCTTCGGCGCTCCGCCGCAAAGCCAAACAATTTGACCCCATCGTTAAGATTGGCCGTACGCACCTTCAAGATGCAACCCCGATTCGCCTCGGCCAAGAATTCAGTGGATTCGCAGCGCAAATGGACTTTGCTTTAGAACGAAGCAATAAAGCAATTCACGCGCTTGCAACGAATCTTCCCATCGGTGGAACGGCCGTGGGAACAGGCATCAATACCCACCCACGCTTTGCATCACTTGTCGCGAAGCGACTGACCAAGGCTACTGGCGTCAAATTTGGCGAAGCAGCCAATCACTTCGAGGCACAATCCTCAAGAGATTGCGTTGTTGAAGCCCACGGCAATTTGCGAACCATCGCTATCAGCCTCTCGAAGATTGCCAGCGATATTCGGTACATGGGATCTGGCCCACGATGCGGCATTCATGAAATTGAGCTTCCTGCTATTCAACCTGGCTCTTCGATCATGCCGGGCAAGGTCAACCCTGTACTTGTTGAGTCGGCCATGCAAGTGGCCATGAAAGTCTCTGGCAACGACGTTGCCATTGGGATAGGAGCCATGGGCGGAACCGGATCGCTTATGGATCTCAATGTCGCGCAGCCAATGATGTCGGACTGCTTGCTTGAGAGCATCAAGATCATCGGCAATGTATCTGCCCTCTTCGCCGACGATTGCGTCAACGGAATTCAGGCCAACCGCAAGACTATCAAGAGAACTGTTGAACAAAGCCTGATGCTCGGCACGGCACTCGCGCCGGTCATCGGATACGACAGCGCGTCCAAGATCGCAAAAGCCTGCTACAAAAGCGGCCAAACCATTCGCGAGTACTGCCTTGAACACGACATCTTGCCAGCAGCCACGCTCGATGAGTTGCTCGATGTCACATCGATGACCGCGCCGCACAGCACGTAAAAATACTCAGCGGCTTGAGACACACCAATTGGCCACAACGGCAATTGGAAATGCAGGAAACCCATACGCGGCCAAGATTCGCCGAAGACCGTTCGCTGGGTCTGTCCACGAATCCGTAGCCGTCACCTCGGCCACCAATGGCCCGCCGTATGCCGTGGCAGCAATCCAGCCCCCGAAGCCCTCGCCTTCAATCCGCACCGTGATGTCAAGTGTTTCGAGCAATCGCGCAAGATCATCTGCTTCCCGTGGTCCAAGTGAACATGACCCAGGCTCGCCATCGTGGCCGCGTAGACACGGCACGATGATGCGTGCGCTCTGGGCAGCCAGCTCACTCGCTCGGCCCAACATTGATAAAGGTGATTCGCCCCAGTTGTGTATGAGAATGACCGGATCACCGCTGCCTCGACCCACGATGTCCCATACTGGCAGGTCAAAGCCATCGCCTGTTCGGTAGATCCACCGCTCATAGCTGAGCCCCGCCTCCGCGGGATCAAGCGGCAAGCCACGCGCAAGCGCAGCACCGGCACTTCCGCCAGGTGGACGCTTTGCCATCCAGAGCAAAGCCCACACGCCACCGACAACCCACATCGCAGCAGCCAACACAAATAATCCAGTCAGTCCCATAGAGGGGGATCATGGCATCTCTCGCAGCAGAAGTACACTGCTCTGATCGTGAAACCTTCCCTTCAAGTTGGAAACGCCGCTGAGGTGCAGATGGTCGTCGACAAGACGATGTGCCCCGCGTTCGATGGCATCATCGTGCACCATGTCTACTCCACGTGGTCCATGGCTCATCACATGGAACTTGCCGCCCGAAAGGTGCTTGCACCCCACCTTGATGAACATGAAGAAGGTATCGGAGGACATCTCTCCATCGACCACATCGCACCAGCTGCGGTCGGCGCCACCATTCGCATCGTGGCAAAAGCAGTCTCATTGCAAGGAGACCGGCTGACATGTGAAGTGACAGCGTGGGAGGGTGATACCCTGCTCGGCCGCGGACAGCAGGTACAGCGAGTGCTGCCAAAGTCCGTACTTGAACGCATCATTAACCGGGCCGCAAGGCGGACTGATAAAGAAGAAAGGCAAGGCACATGAGCGATCCATCGCATTTGCTCACCGACACAAACGGTCGCGTCGCCGTGATTCGCATCAATAGACCCAAAGTTCTCAACGCGCTGAATCTTGAGTTGATGCAGGATCTCGCAGAACTGATGGAAGGCTACGACGCAGACGATGACATTCGAGTCATCCTGCTGGCAGGATCAGAACGGGCGTGGGCCGCCGGCGCCGATATCGGAGACATGGCCACCGCCACGCGGGCCGATATGGAGTCCCGTGATCAATTCACGCAGTGGAACCGCATCAAGTCCATCAAGAAACCAATCGTTGCCGCGGTCAGTGGATTCGCCCTTGGCGGCGGATGCGAACTCATGATGCACTGCGACGTGGTGATTTGCAGCGAGACTGCCAAGATCGGCCAGCCCGAAATCAACATCGGTGTCATGCCCGGAGCAGGCGGAACGCAGCGACTTGCCAGAGCCGTTGGCAAAGCAGTCGCCATGGATATTGTACTCACAGGCAGATTCCTCTCTGCGAGCGAATCATTGGCTTGTGGACTTGTTAGTAGAGTCGTCCCAAAGGAACACTGGTTTGACGAAGCGATGAACGTGGCCCAGACCATTGCAGCCAAGGCCCCCATCTCTCTGCAGCACGCCAAGGAATCCGTTCTCAATGCAGAAGAGCAGTCTCTTAGCGATGCCCTCGGCCGCGAACGAGAACTGTTCTACATGCTCTTTGACACCGAAGACCAAACTGAAGGAATGAACGCCTTCATGGAAAAACGACGTCCGACATTTACCGGAAAGTGAATAGACCATGACGACCACAATCGACCTCACCTCCATCACGCTCACGGTCACGGACCATATCGCCACGATCGCGATTAATAGGCCCGATGTACTCAACGCCTTCAACGACGATGTCAGCCGAGAGTTCATCGCAACCCTCAAACAAGTTGCTCGCGACGATGATGTGCGGGTTGTCGTTATCACCGGCGCCGGACGCGCCTTCAGCAGCGGGCAAGATCTTGGAGACCTAGAAGCCAAGTATGTGCCTGGGCATGTTCCGACCATGGCAGCTGATCTCAAGAGACGATACGACCCTTGGGTCAAACTCATCCGCACGATGGAGAAGCCCGTCATAGCAGCCGTCAACGGCGTTGCGGCTGGGGCGGGGTGCAGTCTCGCGCTCGCCTGCGATATACGAATTGCTTCTGAGCACGCCAAGTTCATCGAAGTCTTCGTCAACGTTGGACTTGTCCCAGACTCAGCAAGCACATGGACACTTCCGCGCCTTATCGGTCTTGGGCGAGCCATGGAGCTCTGCATGACCGGGCGGCCCGTGAAGGCAACGGAAGCCTTGGCCATCGGCTTGGTCAACCAAGTCGTACCCGCTGATGAACTGGAAGCAGCCACAACAAAGATGGCGACCAGGCTCAGCTCGCTTCCCGCCAAAGCACTCGGGCTCACAAAGCGACTTCTCAATGAGTCCTTTGAACGCACGCTTCCTGAGCAGCTCGAAGCAGAGGCCTTCGCTCAAGACACAGCTGGTCGCACCAGCGACCATTTCGAAGGCGTCACAGCCTTTCTTCAGAAACGCACCCCCACCTTTACTGGAAAGTAGTCATGCCAACTGTTGGAATACTTGGGGCTGGCGCAATGGGCGCTGGCATTGCGCAGGTCGCCGCAACCGCCATGTGGCAGGTTCGACTGCTTGATGTCGATCTGGCAACCTGCGAAGCAGCCAAACAAGGCGTTGCCAAGCGGCTCGCTCGCAATGTCAAAAAGAACAGAATGACTCAAGCCGATGCTGATGCGGCCCTCGCCAACATTCTGCCATCAACACCTGATGATGTTTCCGACTGCGACCTCTTCATCGAGGCCATTGTCGAGAATCTAGACATCAAGGTGTCGGCCATGAAACCCATCCTCGCAGCCCTTGGGACCGAGGCCATCATCGCCACCAATACATCATCGCTTTCAGTTTCAGATCTTGGCGAGCGCATCGGCGCTGCAGATCGAACCTGCGGCATGCACTTCTTCAATCCGGCACCCATCATGAAACTCGTTGAGGTTGTCCGCGGAAAGACGACAGAACAATCGGTACTCGACCGTGTTTCCGCTATTGCAAGTGATTGGGGCAAACAGGTAGCGCACTGCGCCGACACACCTGGATTCATTGTGAACCGCGTGGCACGGCCGTACTACCTGGAAGCATTTCGCTGTCTCGAGGATGGTCTTGCTGACCCTTCCGCTATTGACGATGCGATGAAAAAAATCGGCGGATTCCGGATGGGTCCATTTGAACTCACCGATTTCATTGGACATGATGTCAACACGGCGACGACACGAAGTGTGTGGGAGCAGTGGAATCGCCCATCACGGCTCGCGCCTGTTGCGGTTCAAGAGCAACTTGTGGCTGATGGAATGCTTGGCCGTAAGACTGGCTGCGGCGTGTATGACTGGTCTGGAGAACAACCGGTGTGTGTGCTCAGATCGCCACAGGAGGCAGCGACGGGTGTAGCAAACCTTGGCGATATTGCCATGCGATTCTGTGAAGCGGCCACACACAACAACGAATCACTTGGCAAATGCAGCGATCGCCACCGCGTCATCTTCACCCGCATCCTCGCTGCCCTGCTCAATGAGGCCGCCTGGGCTGCGCACGACGGTGTTGCCAATAAAACCGATATCGATATCGCCATGCAGGCAGGCGTCAATTATCCACGGGGTCTCTGCAACTGGTCGCAGGACATTGGTTCTGACCTCGTAGCCACAACACTTGCCGCATTGAATGCCACAACAGACGATGGTCGCTTTGTACCGCCCTGCTAAGAGAGGTTGTCTGCGTGATCCAATAGAGCTGCTGCCATTGCCACAGCACCCGGCCCCGAGGTACTACAATCCGCATCTCATGACACGCCGCGCCGCAATCGTTTCTGCCCTCCGCACACCCTTTGGCCGATATGGCGGCGCTCTTAGCAGCGTTCGACCCGATGATCTCGCGGCCCATGCCATCAAGCATGCTGTAGAACGTGCTGGTATTGACCCCTCATCTATTGACGATGTGTACTTCGGTGCTGCAAACCAAGCAGGCGAAGACAATCGCAATGTTGCTCGGATGGCCGCGCTTCTTGCCGGACTGCCAATTAATGTCGCTGGATGCACCGTTAACAGATTGTGCGCTTCGGGGCTCGAAGCCATCAATATCGCTGCAAGAATGATTGAAGCCAATTGCGGCGACGTGTTTGTTGCTGGCGGCGTCGAAAGCATGAGCCGGGCCCCGTTCGTCATGGGCAAGGCCGAACAGGCGTTCCATCGCAAACTTGATGTGCACGACACCACAATTGGCTGGCGATTTACAAACCCCGCGCTCTCAGAATTGCACAACCCATATGGCATGGGCGAAACTGCTGAAAACCTCGCGCGGAAGTTCGAGATCAGCCGCGAAGAACAAGATCGGTTTGCTGTGCTCAGCCAACAAAAATGGGCGCTGGCCAATGAGATGAATATCTTCGAAGACGAACTGCTTGCCGTCGATGTGCCACAACGCCGCAAGGACCCTCTTCACTTCGATACTGACGAACATCCTCGGCCAACTACAACA
>CAVOCO010000022.1:0-9466 GCA_963694215.1 Phycisphaerae bacterium | reverse complement strand
CCTTCGCGACCATCCACACTGCCTTTTACAAGTTGTCCGCGCTCCACTTCGGTTGGTATCAATGCGTGAAGCGGGACGATTTCGATTCCATCTGCAATTGCTCGGTCCAGAAACGACTCAAACATGGCCGCCTTGGCTCCGCCCTCTGACTCAGTATGCACAGTCAACACATCAAGCCCGTCGCACTGCATGCATGAGCGGAGATGTTCGTTGAAGTTGTCATCTGTTATCCCATTTCGCCCCACTGCTTCGTCCCAGGTTGGCAAATTGACACACACCTGAGTTGGTCCTGCCTGTGGCTCAAAGACTCCGCAGCCGCGGCAGTCACTTGCATAGTCATAGCCAAAGCCATCACGAATTGCCAGAATCTCTGGCGTGCACCGCCACCCAGGCGATGCAGTGCACGTTGGGGGCCGCCCAATGCTCTGGCAAATTGCCTCGTGTGCCAGAGTCATTTCGGCTCGAATTGCGTCCATAGACATGCGATGAGCAGCTACTTGCCATCGGTGGTGATCCCATGCGTGCATGCCAATTTCATGGCCGTCACTGGCGATATCACGAATCTGTTCACTGAGACTCCGGTAGATCACAGGCCCCGGCCAGAAGGTCCCCCGAAGCAAGATGTCCCATCCATAAATACTTGCCGCTTGCGACCTCAACATCTTGGCCAAGAACGCGGGCTTCATGAGCCGCCACATGTGGCGACCCATGTTGTCTGGTCCCACGGTCAAGAAGATCGATGCCTGAATACCTCGCGCATCAAGTATTGAACGCAAGACAGGTAATCCATCTCGCGTACCACGAAACGTATCGACATCGATACGAAGACCTAACTTCATGCGCCAGTCGATGCCTCTGCTGGCGATGTGCAAGCATCGCCGATAGATCGCACGTGATCTTCGATAAACCAGTCCACGGTGCGAGCCACAGACTCTTCAGTTGTAATTGATGGTTTCCAGTTGAGCACCCGACCAGCGTTCTCAATCGACGGACGGCGGTGCTGAACGTCTTGATACCCCTTGCCGTAGTACTTTCCACTTTCGACGACACGGTATCCAGCAAACGGCGGGAAGCGATGTCGCAGTGGATGCTGGTCAAACCGCGCCACAATCATCTCAGCAAGTTGCTTGATGCTCGCTTCATTGTCTGGATTGCCAATGTTGATTACTTCGCCGGTGCTGCGCCCGTCGGTGTCGTCGATCATGCGAAACAAACAGTCAACCCCCTCGGTGACATCGGTAAAGCACCGCTTCTGCTCTCCGCCATCGACGAGCTGAATGGGCGTGCCCTCCACCAGATTTAGGATGAGCTGGGTAATGGCGCGGGACGAGCCAATTCGAGCCGCGTCAAGACTGTCAAGGCGAGGGCCAATCCAGTTGAAGGGGCGGAAGAGTGTGAAGTCCAAATTGTCGCGAACCCCGTATGCCCAAATGACCCGATCAAGAAGCTGTTTCGAGCATGAGTAAATCCATCGCTGCTTATTGATAGGACCAAGCACAAGGCTTGAGGAGTCTTCATCGAAGAACTCATCGCCGCACATTCCGTACACCTCGCTCGTCGATGGGAAGATGATGCGACGCTTGTACTTCACGCAGTCACGGACAATCTGCAAGTTCTGCTCAAAGTCGAGTTCAAAGACTCGGATGGGATTTCGTACATATTCAATGGGCGTTGCAATCGCGACGAGTGGAAGAACAATGTCACACTTGCGTACGTGGTACTCCACCCACTCGCGGTTGATCGAGATGTCGCCCTCTACATAATGAAACCCAGGACGTCCCATGAGATGGCGGACGTTAGTGTTTCGAAGATCCAAACCATAGACGTCGTAGTCATTCGCGAGCAATTTCTCGGAGAGATGACTTCCAATGAAGCCGTTAACTCCAAGAATGAGCACCGATCGCTTCCGGGGCGCTGCAAGCGGCGCGGACTTCCCGAGCCGCATGCCATCAACGATATTGAGTTCTTCAGCGAGGTGCTCACCGGTCGACCACACGCCATCTTCGGCCTGGCCGGCATCGATGCGAAGTGCGGCGTCGCCACACACAACAGTCAGTGGAGCAAGTGAAATCACGGTGCCGGCAGCAACATCCGGTGCGCCAGGTACAACCGTGGCCTCCCACACCAAGACCTTGCGGTCGCCTGCAAAGGTAAAGGCACCAGGCCATGGATGTGCAACTGCTCGCACAAGGTTGCGGACAATTGCGGCATCTTGAGACCAATCAATACATCCATCCTCAGAGCATCGGCCTGGGAATACCGTCGCGGAGGCTACATCTTGCGGGGTTCGGGTTGCCGTTCCTGCCATGATCGCTGGCAGTGTCGTGTCCAACAATGAGCCGGTGGCCGCCACAATATGGACGGTCAGGCTCGCGGCAGTATCGTCTTCATCAATTGACACGGCCTGCTGCGCGACGATATCGCCAGCATCAGCTGCCGCAGCCATATGGTGCAGTGTGACACCTGTCTCGGTCTCGCCTTTAACAAGGACCCAGTTGATGGGGCATCGCCCTCGATACTTCGGAAGCATCGAGGCGTGAATGTTGTAGCAATGTTCTGGGCAGACATCGAGTATGTCGCTGCCAATCATCTTACGATAATGGGCAGAGAATATCGCGTCCGGAGCCATGTCTCGTACGCGTTCAACCCAAATGGGATGATTGATATCAGCAGGCGCATGCACAGGAATGCCGTGCTTGGCTGCGGTCATGGCCACAGAGCGGAACCACCCGCCCTCACTTGGGTCGTCGCGGTGCGTAAACACCGCCACAACATCGATCTTATTTCGCAACATGGCGTCAAGCGCAGCTGCGCCGACCTCGTGATAGGCAAAGAGCACGGCCTTCATATCTGTACCTGCCTTTCGAGCGCAGCCGCTTTGGCCGTCTCATTTGCCTCGGCACCATCAAGGTCCGAGTGACCGGCAATCCGGTCGATGAAGTAACGCGGGCGACCTCGGACGTCGTGATACACACGGCCGAGGTACTCACCAAGAAGTCCCATCCCAACGAACTGAGCGCCGATGAAGATGAACAGAATTGCAAAGAGGGTAAACACACCTTCAGCAGCCCAGTCAGCCCCGAGGAGTACCCGGCCAATGAGCAGCAAGATACCGAACCCAACACCACCAATTGCTACAGCCACTCCAAACCAAGAAAGCAATCGGAGCGGGGTAGTGGTCATGCTTGTAAGGAGATCAAACTGCAGATTCACAAGTTTCCATATGCTGTACTTAGAATCACCAGCTGCGCGTTCTGCGTGCTTGACTTCGATTTCAATAGCACGCTTGGCGAAACTGTTGGCGAGTACCGGAATAAAAGTGCTTCGTTCCCGGCACTGCAACATCGCATCAACAACAGAGCGTCGATACGCTCGCAACATGCAACCATAATCGCTCATGCCTACGCCAGTCGATGTCTTGACCATCCAGTTGATCCGTGCCGAAGCAAACCGTCGAAAGAACGAGTCTTGGCGATTCATTCGAATCGTCCCCACCACATCATTTCCCTGCTCTATGGTTTTAATGAGCCGTGGAATCTCTTCGGGTGGATTCTGAAGATCTGCGTCAAGCGTAATCGCCATGTCACCGCGAGCATGACGAAATCCGCACATAATCGCCGCGTGCTGCCCGTAGTTTCGATTCAGAATAATGGCTCGGACATGACCCGCGTGCTGCTCGGCAGCGGCCTCAAGTTTCTCCATTGATCCATCACGACTCCCGTCATCAACAAGCACGATTTCCCACTCATTGGGTAGGGGCTCACATGACTCGACGACACGTCGAACGAGCACGTCTATGTTCTCAACTTCGTTGAAGACCGGAATAACGATTGATACAGACAGGCTCACGTTGTTACCTCTGCTGCTGCTGGCACAACTTCGCGGATTGCCGACACCACATCATGGACATCGGCGTCGGTCATATCAGGAAAAAGTGGAAGCGAGCAAATCCGCGCGTCGTTCCAGTTCGTGTTTGTGAGATCCGCTGCACGCCACCTATCGGTGTGCTCGCGATACCACTGATGGCCGTGCGCTGCCCGAAAGTGAATGCCGGTTCCAATATTCTTCGCCTTCAATGCGTCCATAAACGCTGCCCGATCAATGCCCGCATCGGATTCATCTATACGAACAATAAAGAGGTGCCACGAATGCTTCGCCGTCGAATCGGCTTCCCCAAGTGGTGTAATACCAGGGACGGTGGCGAGTAGCTCGCGGTACTTCATGGCCAGTGCCCCGCGCCGCTCAATAAAGGAGTCGAGACGCTTGAACTGCGAATGACCAAGTACCGCGTTCATATCAGGCAAGTTGTACTTGAAGCCCGGCTCAAGGACCTCGGCCTGTGGTGACCGCCCTTGTTGGCCGCGCTGCCAGGCATCGACACCGAGACCGTGGAAACGAAGTCTCTGAATGCGGTCGCCAAACTCGGCGTCATCAGTTACCAGCACTCCACCCTCGCCACTTGTAATGGTCTTGATTGGATGCAAACTAAAGATGGCCGTGCCGCATGAGCCGATTTCTTCGCCGCCGGTTCGAACCGTGCCGATAGCGTGGGCTGCGTCTTCGATCACTGTGATGTTGCGATCACGCGCGAAAGATCGCATTGGAGCGATGTCTACGGCGGCCCCAGCAAAGTCGACTGGAATAATCGCTCGTGTTCGGTCAGTCACTGCAGCCTCAATGGCGGCAGGCGAAACCATCAGGGTGTCGCGGTCGACATCCACAAAGACTGGTGTTGCTCCAGTCATGCTGATGAGGTTGATGGTGGAGACCCAGGTCATGGATGGAGTCACAACTTCATCGCCAGGGCCAATTCCAAGAGCATGCAGGGCGAGATGCATAGCGGCGGTACCACTCGTCACAGCTACTGCAGTGTGGCACCCAATACGCTCACAAATGGCGTCCTCAAATGCCGCGCAGCCCGCCCCTGTCGTAATCCAGCCGCTTCGGAGTGTTTCCGACACGGCTGCAACGTCTTCCTCACTGATAGAGGGCTTGGCAAATGGCAAAAACTCGCTGCGCATATGGGTCCGAACTCCAATACCACGCATGATATCAGGACGGCTCAGTGCGTTCCGGATGAAGACAAACCCCGCCACCCATCATGAGGCTTGCTCCCACCAGTCCCCATGTAAGCTCAAGGCATCGATAGAGCACCAACAAACCAACAACCTGGTTCACTGAAGCCACACCAGGCACAGCCAATAAGGCAATCCCGAGAACTTCCATGACGCCCGCGCCCTGCCACGTCAGCGGAACTGCCGCTGCAAGGAAGAGAATCGGCATCACCGCCAAAATAACGGTGATGTCATGGGTTGCCCCGAGTGCCCATGCGCATGCCCCTGCGGCCGAAGCCAGCAGAATCTGCACACACACCGAGACACTTGTTGCCGCAAGAACCGGTCCGGGATGAGCCGCGTACGCTTGTCCTGCCGCAAATAGCTTTGCGGGAAGACCTCTGCCAAACGTCTTGGTCACAGCAGGAAGTTGTAACCAACCCCGCGTGCACACCACAAAGGCGAAAATGGCACCAAGTCCCACGAGCATTATCGCCCCTGCGGTCCACCATCCAATATCACGCGCCGTTTCTGATTCCGCCGCAAAGATGCCAACTCCAGCAGCAAGTATTACCAGCCCAGCGAGGCCAGTGATCCGATCAAACACAACACTCATAACAGCTTCAATACGCCGTTCACTTCCCCGCGCAACTCCCCAGGCCTTTACGAGATCGCCGCCTTCGGTGCCCGGAAGAAAGAAGTTGCTAAACGCGCCAATGTAGACCAATCGCAGTGTTCGTGACCACGGTGCGTCGAGCCCGCGACACCGCATCAAGATCCACCACCGCGTAGCTTGCAGCGGATAAATACAGCCAACAAGCCCAAGCCCCAGCAGCACCAGCCACCAATTAGCCGTTGAGAAGATTGCGAAGATTCCAGGCCGAACCCATTGAGCCGCAACCGTTCCGGTCAATCCATGCTCGGTCTGTACCTGCATCAGCCCGGGCCCAGCGGGCTCTGCAAAAACAATAACCAGCGTCCGCTTAGCCTCAGCGGTCTGGCCTGAAAGTCCAGGTTCACCAGCTGGAATTACCATGACGGTCTGCCAATTCACCGCAAGCACAATGACCGTCACGCCAATGGCAACAAGCAGCAAGCGAATAGCGGTGAAGACGTGACGTTTCATGAGCAATTGAATGCTACCGAGCAAGGACGAGGTCAGATACCACCTGGAGGTCGTTTACGCCCACCAAGTGTTGGTCAAGATATTCCTGAGGTGGTACCTCAACCCCTTTGCGATCTTTAGATCGGCGTACAAACGCGAGAAGATAGAGCGCAAAGGGGCCAAAGGCCCGCCGGGGCGGGGACTGACCCTTTCTGCTGATCAGCCGTCCTGCTTCGTCGACTGTTCGATCTTGTCATCGAGTTGACCAATAATGTAATTGATCAGTTTTTGTGATTCTGGCGGGGCCATGGCTCGCTGCTGCATCATTTGGTCACGAACCATTGGAAGCTGCTCAATTGGCATCTGTGACAGTTGCGCCATGACCATCTGCACCTGCTGCTGTTCCTCAGGCGAGAGTTCATCGATCGCCACCACACTCAGTTCGACGGGCTCATCTTCGCCCTTCGTGACAACATGTGTCTTGGCCCCAGCGAGCGAAAGGCCGCCCTTATCGCGAAGCTGCGCCGTTGAGTTCGTGACATCATCACCAACAGGCTCGGCCTTGCCGCCAAGATGCGCTGCAAGGAACTCCTCGATGATTGCATTAAAAGCCATGTTGTTCGTCGGGTTGTGAAAACCGTGTCCTTCATCTGGGAAGACCACATAGGTCACGGGAAGACCACGCTTATTCATGGCTGCGACAATCTGATTGCTCTCAGAAATCTTTACGCGGGGATCGTTAGCGCCCTGCCCGATAAGCAGCGGCTTATTGATGTACTTAACATGCGTCAGCGGCGAGATGGCGTCGATGTATGCCGGTTCATCCATGCTGCCCACTCGGTCATCGAACATCTTCATCATCGGCTTCCAGTACGGCGGTACTGACCCAATAAGTGTCCCGACGTGCGACGGGCCGACGATGTCAACACCACAAGCAAACAGTTCTGGATCACGCGTCAAGCCAGCGAGCACCGCATACCCACCGTATGAACCACCCATGATGGCGATCCGCTTCGGGTCTGCAATGCCTTGTTCGACAGCCCAGGCAACCGAGTCATTCAAATCATCTTGCATCTTGCCGTACCACTCGCGGTTTCCGGCATTGACAAAGCTTTTTCCAAATCCAGTCGAGCCACGGAAGTTGGGGCTCAGCACCGCGTAGCCACGGTTGGCCAGCCACTGATGGTATGGGTTGTAGCCCCATTGATCACGCGCCCAGGGTCCGCCGTGGACAAGGAGCACCATCGGCAAGTTCTTCGCATCGGATCCCTCTGGCACGGTGATGTATGAGGGCAGTTTCAATCCATCACGCGTTGGAATTTCAACGCCCTTCATTGAAGCAAATGTTTGACCCTCTAGGGCTGGCCATGTCGTAAACAGAAAAGTGCCCTGTTGTGTTTCGCGATCCCACAGCCAATATCGAGGGGGACCGTTATCGCGGTTGTACGCAACGATCCACTTTGTGTTGTCCTTGTTGCGACTGCCAATACTGAAGTCGCCCTGATCAAGCTTTCCAATCGCAGCAATATCTGGAGCAATCGCCTCGCTCAGTACATTCCATTCGGGTCGCAAGTAGTTCACCGTGACCGCTTCGGGCTCGTAGGTATCAGGATTGGACATGCCGCCAGATACATCAGCCTTGTCAGACTCAAACACAACGTGGGGTGACTCAGCGCCGCCCTTGCGTGGTTCCCACCAGACCAAGGCCGCCTTGTCGCGGCCAATTGAAGATGTGCCGTACAGCCTGGTGCCGTCCTTGGAGAACCCGCTCAAGTTCGTAGTCATCATCTCGTCTGACGGAATGGTCATGAAGTGATACCACTCGTCGCCACCGAGGTCGCGAAGCTCGGCCACGAGTTCGCCCTGTTCATTCATCGCCGCTCGGCCACGGACATTACAGTCATCATCAAGCGTGTATCCAAGATAGCCATCGTTCTCTTGCAGGAGCGTCCGCGCGCCGGTTTTTGTATTCACGCGATAGAGATTCATGAACTGCGGGTTTACGTCATTCATGCTCACAACGATTTCGTCGGGCCGGTCGCGGGAAGTATCTGACACACTCGCTCGTGCGCCATCAACTGGCGTTAAATCTCGCACTTCGGCATCGTCAATGTCAACAGAGAACACATGGAAGTTCTCGTCGCCCCCGTTGTCCTTGGTAAACAACAACTGCTCGCCATTCCACGCCCATGACAATCCACCAATAGGCCGATCGGTAAAGTTTGTGAGCGACCGAGCCTCACCACCATTGAGTGGTTGAACCCACGCATTCATGACGCCATCTACCGGACCACGGTATGCCAGCATTGTTCCATCAGGACTGATCTGCACTGAAGATCGCTCTGGATTTCCAAAGATCACTTCGCGGGGAATGAGATCGGTCGCAGGGGTAACGGTCGCAGCACTGTCAGCAGCGGCAGCCATTGCGGTAAGCATTATGGTTTCAAGCATCATGAGATTGTTGTCCTCTTCTTGATTTTTTGGCATCGTGAGTTCCTGTGGAACAACACATTGTGCCAAAAAGTGGGCGTTGCTGCACGGGGGTCAGGCCCCGAGGCGAAGACTAACCCTTAGTGCGATACCGGGCACTCGCCAGGAGTAGTGCGGGCTTGATCAACGTCAAATGGTGCTATCCATAGTTGACTGCCGTCGCCGCCCTGCTGGCTGGTCCAGATCATGGTCGTGCCTTTGGCGTTGAATGCGGGCAATCCGTCAAACCCGGCTACATCAGTAATACGACGCTTCCCGGTTCCGTACCGGGCAGGCTTCCCTACACCACCACCCTGCTGGGCCTGAATCTCATACACCTCATAGTTGTCGTGCCCTGCTTCACTTGTGGCGTACACAAGCCGACTGTTATCAGGATGCCAAAATGGCGCCCAGTTGACATGCTCGTTATTGGTCAACTGAATCTCTTCATCCAATCCAATCATCGTGCCAGAATCATTGAACGCCAGCTCGCCAACAAACACTTGCAGCAAGTTGTCGCCATTGCGATCGGACCGATAGGCGATGCGTTTCCCGTCCGGTGAAAAGAATGGGCCGCCGTCATATCCTGGAGCGCCGACAATGAGATGTCGATCGCCAGTCTTCATGTCGCGAATGTAAATGTCTCCATCACCAGTCTCATGCGAGGTGTACAAGAGATGCCGCCCATCAGGGCTGATTGAACATTCGGCCTGATAAGAATCGGTATCGCCCTCGATTGGCGTGAGTGCCGGTGGAAAGTCACCGTCAATTTTCGCCTCAACAATACGCATCCGTGGTGGATATGACCACTTGTACTTGCCGCTCCCTCGCTGATACC
>CAVOCO010000021.1:0-9710 GCA_963694215.1 Phycisphaerae bacterium | reverse complement strand
CTTTATTGTCGAGAACAACTTCTACGCCATGGGAACCGCTATCGAGCGATGCACCGCTGCTGGCGGACATATTGCCGATCGTGCAAAGGCCTACGACATGGACGCTGCCACGCTCGAAGGCATGGATGTGCTGGACGTGTACCGCGGCATGAAGCCTCTTGTTGATCGGTGCCGCGAAACATCTAAGCCATGCTTTGTGGATATGCATTGCTACCGGTTCAAGGGACACTCGATGTCCGATCCAAGAAAATATCGCACGCATGACGAGGAGGAGCAATGGGAAACCAAGGATCCCATCGAACTGCTCGCGGCGCATCTGGTCGATCAGGACATGCTCACGGGTGAAGAGTTCAAGGAACTTGGTAAGGAGATCCGGACTGAAATTCGCGCCGCAGTAAAGTGGGCCGAGGCCTCTCCAGAGACCCCTATGAGCGAGCTCTATCACGATGTCTATGCTGACACGTGGGGGCCCTACACAGGAACATCTGTGCCTGAATTTCTAAAGCATCGAAAAACTGATCGAGGGCAAAATAATGCGTGAAATTGCCTTTCGTGACGCATTGCGAGAAGCTATGACCGAAGAAATGCGCCGCGATGAGCGGGTATTTCTGATTGGCGAAGAAGTGGCGCAGTACAACGGGGCCTATAAGGTCACCAAGGGGATGCTCGAGGAGTTTGGTCCGCGACGGGTGATCGACGCGCCCATTTCTGAGAGTGGCTTCTCGGGCATGAGCATCGGCGCGGCAATGATGGGGCTTCGTCCAATAGTCGAGTTCATGTCGTGGTCATTCAGTCTTGTCGCTGCCGACCCCATTCTGAACAATGCTGCCAAGATGCTCTATATGAGCGGCGGGCAGTTTGGGTGTCCGATCGTCTTTCGTGGAAACGATGGTGCGGGCGGGCAACTTGGATCCACCCATTCGTGGTGTGTCGAATCCTTGTACGCCAATGTGCCTGGACTGAAGATCATTATTCCCTCTACGCCGTACACGGCCAAGGGACTGATGACGCAAGCCATCCGTGATGACAACCCCGTGTTCTGTCTTGAGAGCGAGCGGATGCTCGCCATGACAGGTGATGTCCCCGAAAAGTCTTACACTTTGCCAATTGGTAAGGCTGAGGTCATTCGCAAGGGTGACGACTGCACAATCGTGAGTTTTGGCAGGCCGCTGTACTTCTGCTTGGAAGCAGCTGAGTCGCTTGCCGCGGAGGGCATCGAATGCGAGATCATCGATGGTCGCTCAATCAAGCCGCTTGACATCGACACGATTGCCGATTCCGTCCGGCGCACCAATTGCTGTGTCGTTGTCGATCAATCCTGGTCCTTCGCATCGATCGGTTCGGAAGTGGCCGCCGAGGTGCACCGCATATGCTTTGATGATCTAGACAATCATGTGCACCGTGTACACAGTGATGACGTGCCTGCCCCATACGCCAAAGATCTTGAGCAGGAAATGCTGCCCAACGCACGCAAGATTTGCGAGGCTGTGCGGAGCGTTACCTATAACGCCTGAATCCTGAACCACGAGAGCGAACTACATGACGATCGACATCACCATGCCCCGACTCTCTGACACAATGGAGAAAGGCACCATCATCAAGTGGTACGTCGCCGAAGGCGATGAGGTATCCGCGGGGGACATCCTTGCCGATGTGGAAACCGACAAGGCGACGATGGAAATGCAGTCCTTCGACGACGGTCACATGGGCACGATCTCTGTAGCTGAGGGCATGCCAGTAGATGTTGGCACTGTGGTCGCGGTGCTTCTTGAGGATGGCGAGGATGTGTCCGCCGCTGCGGCAGTCCATGAGATTCCTGCCGCAGCCGAACCTGCTTTGCCTGCAACGGATCCGTCGCCAAATCCGTCGCCAAATCCGTCGCCAAATCCGGCGCCAAATCCGTCTCCAACACACGATGGATCTCAACGCAAAGCAACACCAGTTGCCCGGCGGCTTGCAGAACAAAATGGCGTTGATCTTTCAGCGTTGCAGGGCTCAGGGCCTGGTGGCCGCATCGTCAAGCGAGATGTGCTTGCCTTGGTTGGGGCGACGAATGAAACGCGGGCGTCCGTGCCGCCAGCAGCCACAGCGTCTGCGCCCGGTGCAGATATTGTGGAAGCGTCCACAATGCCTGCGCCTCTTGTTCCTGTGACGCGTGTTGCAGCGCCGCTCGCCGCGACATCCAATTCAGATCGACGAGAGCCAGTCAGCAGCATGCGGCAGACCATTGCTCGCCGTCTCGTTGAATCTAAACAAGAGATCCCGCACTATCAAGTGTCAATGGTCTTTGCGATGGATGCCTTGATGGCTCTGCGGAAAGATCTCAACATCGAGCTTGCTGATCAAGGCGTGAAGCTGAGCGTCAACGACCTGCTCGTTCGTGCATGCGCGATTGCCATGCATCGAAATCCACTCATGAATGCTTCATGGGATGGCGATGCCATCATATTCCACAATGATGTCAACATCGGTGTCGCCGTCTCGCTGCCAGAAGAACGTGGTGGTGGTTTGGTTGTTCCGGTGCTGCGAAGTGCAGACGGCCGCAGTCTTCGCGCTATCTCCGCTGAAACGAAAGCACTCTCTGAGAAGGCTCGCACCCGCGGGCTGACCGTCGATGAGATGAGCGGGGCCACATTTACGATCTCAAATCTGGGCATGTTTGGAGTGGACGCCTTTACGGCCATCATCAATCCGCCCAATAGTGCCATTCTTGCGGTGGGCGCGTGTCTCCAAAAGCCCGTAGTGCGAGACGGTGAGCTTGCAGTCGGGTGGGAGATGAATGCAACGCTCAGCAATGACCATCGTGTCGTTGATGGAGCAACGGCTGCTCGCTATCTTGGAACGCTCAAGGAACTCATTGAGCATCCTGCATCAATCTTGGTATAGCGCACAACTGCTGTCAGGCTCAGGTGCCCGCGAGCCGTCGCATGGTTGGCACAAATGATCCGATGGTGCTTCGTAGAATGATGTAAGTCAACGCGGACCACACGACACCAGACAACACGCCGCTTGCAAGCAAGAGCCACTGCAGCTGCAGGGGGGTCGCGTTCAGCGGCGCGAGCATGCTCGATTCATGAATTGCCACCATGACAGCCGTGATCGGGCAGAGAGCAAGTGCTAGGGCGCCGACAATGGGTATGCCGCTTCCAAGAGGCACTGCGCACAGGCCCGCAATGCCAGCAACCACCACAATCAGTACGGTCGCGACGAGAACTGCGGTGACCGATCGTTTGCTTCGAAGCGACCAGTGCAGGCCAACGGCAACACAGAACGCCGCAAATGGAACAATCGAAATCGCCAGCCCAAGAAGGCCTCCCCATGAGGCCATGGGGCTTGGGAGCAGTGGAGACTGATTATTGAGCTCCATAAATGGCCCAGTGCCCTGCGACGCAACAAGCACGACGGCAGTTGCAACAGCTGTGATGAGCGGCGGGAGGAGTACAGGAAGCAGACTCCATACGACCCCAAGCAGTTTGCCCTGAAGGTAGGCCGTGGGCTGTACCGGCGTTGTCAGCACAAGGTCAAGTGTGCCTTGTTCGCGTTCGCGTGTGACCGTAGTTCCCGCGATGGCGGTTGCTGCAAGCGCAACAATTATGACCTCAACACTCAATAAGGCTGCAAGAATGAGTTTGGCAGTTGCAATTGGCAGGGTGCCACCGCCGACAAGTGAAAGCAGTACGGCGGCAGCAGCTAAGCCCGCTGCTGCCCAGCCCCACTGGCCTACTCGCTCAGCCCAGCTTGCAGGTCGACCTGATGATGCACGCCACGCAATCGGGTTTCGCCCGATTGGTCTGTGGGCGCGTATTCCGTGTTCAGACGTGTTTGCCCGGCCAAGAACTGGTCCGAGCATGCGAACGCGTAGCACAGACCAGGAGAGCATCAAGACCGTGGCCACGCCGCTTGTCGTGGCAAATGCTGCCACAGGATGGCCGAGCCAAAATCGGGTGAACCCGGCGTGGTACATCTCTGGCGATGAGACATATTCAGCTGGGCGAAGTACAGCGTGTAGCGTAAGGAACGGGTTGAGCGGTGTCGCCCATGTCGTTGCGGTAGCCGAGATTGATCCTGAGAGCGGTGCTCGCCAGATGGCGTCAAGTGCCCACGTTGCCATGATGACGATGATGACCCCAGCATAAAATGCAAGTACTGCTCGGCGTCCACCTATTCGAGTTGATGAGAGCATGACGGCGGCCGAGCCCACGACAATGGCCGTGCAGGCTGCAATGCCTGCAGAGATCAAAACCGCTCGCGGACTGACGCCTCCAAAGATCTGCAAGATGAGCAGAATTGGCAGGGCGGCCACAATGAGCGAGAGCACGAAAAAGGTGCGCCCAAGCAAATTACCGAGCACCATGCCCATGGACGAAAGCGGTGTGGTGAGCAGCAAGTCCCAGGTGCGTGGCGAAGATTCTTGTTCGATGGCCCCAGCCATGAAAATAGGCGTGATGAGGCAGATGGCCGCAACTTCGACAATGGCGACAATCTCAAAGACGCCCCCTCCAGCCGCAGCAAGGGCCCGGAGGGAGATACGACCGCCGAGGCTTGTTGTAATGAGGACCCCAATGGCGGCCACTCCAATAAGAATGGCGAGATAGAGGATTCTGATGCTCTGATGGCGGCTTCGCCGCGAGCCGGATGTAATGATCCGCTCCACCATTGGGCGGAGATGCGTCTTGGTAAGTGTGGGTCGTGGTGTGGTCGGCATCTGAGGGTGGGCTGCTTGAGGAACTGAGACGGTAGCGACTCAGTTCGTTATAGTGGATCGTTCAACAACAAGACGGGTTCAGGGGGGACGCGATGCCGCGGGCCTTTCTTCCCGAATTTACGGCTGGTCTTGACACGGGCCACACCGATTTCTCGGCCAATAGGGCCGACACCCGCAACTGGGTGATATACGCTAAGTGATTCTAATCGCGGCAGTTACAGTCGCATGCGGGAAAAATGCAGGGGGATGGTGGCGGAGGGTCTGATCCGCTGTGAGAAAGTGAAGGAGTAACATCCCTCACCGGTGGGACCAGCTGGCTGATTAGCTTGCTGGATCTGCGAAGCGTTGGGCTTCGACCGTGTCGCCGTAGCGTTCCCGATGGGGGGGCGTGCGGATTGGACTTTGCCGGTATGTGGAAGGATTCCATGCCGATGCATGATATTTGGTTCAACATGACAACATTCGACGGAGGCGATTTTTCGCATCGACTCCTCGCTGAAATTCCTGTGTTCTTAGCCTTTGACTGGACCGCTGCGATCGCTGGCATTCTCGTTGGTGGTGTCGCTGGTGCTGTCGCACTTAACCTGATTGCTGGAAGAGTCGTTCGCGCGGCCAAAGCCGAAGCAGAAACGCTTCGCAAGGCGGGCAGCTCAGACGCTGATTCGCTGCGGCAGAAGGCTGAGCTTGATGGCGAGCGAATGGCGAAAGAACATAAGGCGAAGGTCGACCGCGAGGCGGGCCAGAGCCGCACAGAAATCAAGGCGGCTCAAGATCGGGTCTCAAAGCGTGAAGATACGCTTGATGAGAAACTCGATCGACTGTCCAATCGTGAGTCATCACTGGACAAGAGACAATCAAAGTTGCAGAAGCGAGAGGACGAGGCGGAGTCGCTTGTGGAAACGCTCGAGAGCCGCGGTACTGAAATTACAACTCGGCTCTCGGAGATTGCCAGTCTGTCCCAAGATGACGCTCGTGCTCAATTGCTTGAACGCGTCGGTCACGAGGCAGAAGAGGAAGCAGCCTCTGTCAAGCGGGAGATCATCGAGCGAGCAGAGTTGGATGCAAAGCGGCAGAGCCGAGAGATCACCATCATGGCTATTCAGCGGTTTGCTGCTGAGCATGTTGCTGAGACGACGGTGCGTTCAGTCAAGATTCCATCCGACGACTTGAAGGGTCGCATCATTGGCCGTGAGGGTCGTAATATTCGTGCGATTGAGCGCGCCACAGGGGCAGACATTCTCGTTGATGACACCCCGGGCGTCATTTCCGTGTCATGCTTTGATCCGATTCGCCGAGCCATAGCAGGCGAAGCGCTCACGCGGCTTGTCGCAGACGGTCGTGTGCATCCGTCGCGTGTCGAGGAAATCGTCGCCACGGTCAAGAAGGACATGGAAGAACGCATTATCGAGAAGGGCAATGAGGCGATACACGAAGCCAAGATGCGTGGGCTGCATCCCAAGATTGTCGAAGCGATGGGCCGGTTGCACTTCCGGACGAGCTTTGGGCAGAATGTGCTTCGGCACTCAATTGAAGTGGCATACTTGAGCCAGGTCATTGCAGATCAGTTGGGGCTCGACGGCGCCATTGCACGTCGGTGTGGGTTCTTGCATGACATCGGCAAGGCGATGGATCATGAAATGGAAGGTGGCCACCCAGCCATCGGTATGGACTTCGCCAAACGATTTGGCGAGACCCGCGAGGAAGTGCTCAACGCAATTGGTGGTCACCACAACGATATTCCATCGACGAGCGTGTACACCCCGATTGTAATGGCTGCAGATGCTGTCTCAGGTGCCAGGCCAGGTGCTCGCCGCGAGTCGATGGAACTCTACGTGCAGCGACTGAAGCAACTTGAAGAAATTGCCTATGAGAGCGGCGCCGTCCATGAGGCCTATGCGATTCAAGCTGGCCGTGAGGTCCGCGTGATTGTCGACTCTGGCCGTGTCAGTGACGACGAGGCCTTCATCATTGCAGATAAGATTGCCAAGAGGGTCGCAGATGAGATGACCTTCCCAGGCGAGATCAAAGTGACCGTGCTCCGCGAAACGCGAGCCGAAGCAACCGCCCGTTGAGCGGACCAATCAGGAGACCAGTTGAATGCCAATCAAAGCAACCGAAGTTCGAAAAGGCCATGCGTTGATCTACGACGGTCAATTGCAGATCGTTATCGATACTGATCATGTCAAGCCAGGCAAGGGCCCCGCTTATGTGCAGGCCAAAATGAAGAGCGTTGACACGGGTACGATTAAAACGAATCGTCTCAACTCAAGTGACAAGATGGAAAACGTTCAGATCGATCGCCGGGCCATGCAGTTTTTGTATGACTCAAGTGGTCATGGCAAGGGACCGTTCGTATTTATGGACGGCGAGACGTTTGACCAAATTGAGATTGATGGCGACTTGCTTGGCAGTCAAATCAATTGGCTCGTTGAGAATCTTGAGTGCAAGGTCATGATGTATGACGGTCGTGCACTTGGCGTTGATTTGCCTGCAGCGGTTGAACTTGAAGTAACTGAAACAGCGCCGCAGCCCAAGAGTGCGACCGCTACGAATCAGCTCAAAGAAGCGACCGTCGAAACAGGTGCTCGTGTTCGTGTTCCGCCATTCATTGAGAACGGGCAACGCGTCAAGATCAATACCGAAAACGGCGAGTACCTCGGGAAGGCCTGAGCTGCGTGCAGCGACTCTCTGAGATTAAGTCCCTATTGGCCGAACGAGGCTTGCGGCCACGGAAGCGATTCGGCCAGAATTTTTTGCATGATCACAACCTACTACGTCGGCTTGTCGACGATGCGGGCATTGTGAGTGGTGATCTGGTGCTTGAAATTGGTCCGGGAACGGGCACGCTCACGGAGACACTGCTTGATCGTGGTGCCGAAGTAGTGGCGTGTGAACTTGATGAAGACCTTGCGGACATCATCTACGATCGCGTTGGCGATCGCATTAATTTAATTCGAGGCGACTGTCTTGGCCGAGGGCGATCACTCTCTTCAGACATCGTTGATGCTATTGAAGGGCGCCGATTCAAACTCGTTGCCAACTTGCCGTACCAAATCGCCAGCCCTTTGATGGTCGAGTTGCTGCTCAGTCATGCGAACTGTGTAGGGCAGTGGATTACGATTCAAGATGAGGTTGCAGACAGACTGCTTGCATCGCCAGGATCGAGTGGGTGGGGTCCACTCGGCATCATTGTGCAGTGGGCTGGTGAGGTGTCACGGCTTGCTCATCTTCCGCCGAGTTGTTTTTGGCCTTCGCCTTCAGTTACCAGCGCCATGATCTCGATTCGACCACGGATCCGCGAGCATGATATTGATGGAGTGCAGTTCGCCCAGTTTATTACGAAGCTCTTCAGCACGCGAAGAAAGCAGCTTGGTGGCGTGCTTGGTCGCGACCGTGTGGTGCGAGCTGGAATTGATCCAACGTGGCGGTGCGAGCAGCTTTCGATTGTGGAGCTTGAGACGTTGTTCCAAGACGACCGGTAGCAACCTGTCTGCTAGAAACGCGTTTGCCCGAGCCGAATTCCGCCGACCGTTTCGTCGAGAATCTGGTCATAACTGACATAGAAGACGAGATCGAAGTCAGGCAATTTGCGAGTGAGCACGGCCGAGACGGACTGGAAGTCATCTTCAGAGAAGTTGTACTGAGGGCTGAGAGAGAACGAGTACGTCTTCGAGATTTCGTACTTCACTGGGAAGTCGAGCAGCTGGCCGCGAGCATTCTGAACTTGGTTTGGATACAAGGACGCGTAGTCTTCAGGTACTTCGAAGTAGCGGTATGCGATGCCAGAGCTGAGTCGAGGTGAGTGGTCAAAGTTTACGGCGACTGCTGCTCGGGTAAACGCATCGAGATCAAGATCCCATGTGCCTTCACCAGTGAACTGCACCGCTTCAGCCGGACGGAAGTCAAGCGATCCATTGGCGTAATTGCCAAACGAGGACATCAGCGGATTGGAATCGTAGAAGCGGGGCGTGAACCATCGGCGGGTAGAATCTTCGGTGCTGAGCGTTGCAGAAACCCGTGTGGTCAGCCAATCAACGTCGAACCACCGACCTGGGCCGCCGCGCTGTGTTTGCATTCGGTGGCGGAGCCCGACCTCTACGGATGCGCCACGGCCGGTTGCGTCGACGAGTGGGTCGTAATCGGGTTGGTCTATAGGATCGAAATTAGCCCCTGAAACCCAACCTTTTACCCATGGGTCAAGCAATATCCGCATTCGGTTTATGCCAAACGTCTCGTTGTGGACATCGTTGTAGACCCGCTGGAAGGTGGTGGTGGCATGGATGCCAACTCCGCCGAGGGCGCGAAGATTCTCACCCTCTGTTGCTGTGCTTTCCTCTTGTAGGAAGCTTTGAATCTGCGCCGATGCGAAAGGCGTGATTTGTACTGGTCCATAGTCAAGTGGCATGGTGATATGGCTCATGCTGGTGACCCGGGTGTGCCATTGGTTGTCAATGCCCCGCTGAGCAAGCGCATCAGAAATGTCGTCTGCCGGCCCGAAGGATACGCCGGGTCCTGCAAAGACATTGGTGTTGATGCCGTTGTCCGCAGCGGTGCCACCTGGGATGACTGCCTTAAAGCGGCTAAATGAGATGTTTCCGCTATAGGTCAGTGTGTTGAAGATGTCATTGCCAAAGCGTCGGTAGGTGGCCTTTGGGAACTCGTCGAGCATGAAGCCTTGTGAGGCAAGCAGCCAACTATTGGAGACGAAGCTATTCAGCGAATAATCCATCAACAAGGATGTTGAAGTATTGCCGCTATCCCGCTTGAGGTACAGGCTTGTTTCATTTTCACGGCGATTATCGAAATCAGTCCTGCGCCATGAACTCATAAATGTCGAGTCTGAAATCCATGAGACCTGGGAATTGAGTTGCCAGCCATTGCCAAGTTGGAGTCGGTCGGCAAACTCTAAGTACCCACGCCATGTCTTGGGAACCTTCTGGGTGATGCCAGTGCTGAGTCGTTCATCAGCTTCGATGTTATCGTGGATGCCCCACATGTTGAGGTT
>CAVOCO010000020.1:0-10006 GCA_963694215.1 Phycisphaerae bacterium | reverse complement strand
CTAGGCGAATTGTCGCCGCAACAGAAGGCCACGGATGGACGCCATCCTCCCTTACATCGCAACGCTGATCGCGGCTGTTGGTCTACTGCTCGTGCTTGCTGCGCGGCCAGGGCCGGCTCGGATTGGAGGCGGATTGATCGGTCTTGCCGGTCTTGCGTGGCTGTTTGTGCAGGCCGGTTCATTGCCCGGCGGCGTGGAAGATACCGCTGCAGACGTGCTGTTTCTCATCTTCGCGCTCGTTGCCATTGCCGCCGCAGTTCAGATGATTGTGCAGCAGCGACCTGTGTACTCGGCACTGTTCTTTGTGTTGGTGGTCATGAGCGTGTGCGGGGCGCTGGTCATGCTTGAGGCCTTCTTTATGGCCTTCGCGATGGTCATTGTGTACGCAGGCGCCATTCTGATTACGTACATGTTCGTGCTGATGCTGGCACAGCAGGCTTCGGATGGCGATCACGAGGGTGAGATTCCCTCGTATGACCGCATCCCCCGCGATCCAGTATCGGCCGTCTTTGTCGCTGTCGTCTTCATGGCCATTGTGGTCGCCGCGACATTCTCAGGACTCTCGGATCTTGCCCCAGCAGCCGATCGACAAGTCCGGCTTGATGCTGATGTGGCCTTGCTCAACGTTCTTCCCGAGCAAGTGCGCCGAGATGTTTTGCGTAGTGGCGTTGACGTCGTTCTTCCAGACTCAATGAGTGGGGCGGTATCGACTCAAGACGGCAAACTCATCTTTACAGGTGTTGATTCTGCAGGAGCAGCCGTGACTGTTCTTGTGCCTCCACCAGGTAATACGTCGCACGTTGGATGGAGTTTGGTTGCCATGTTCCCAGCGAGTCTTGAAATTGCTGGCGTAATTCTCTTGATGGCAATGTTTGGAGCTGTCGTGCTTGCACGGCGCGAAGTCGAGCATGCCGAAGAGGCCCTGGCGAAGGTCACTGGCCGCGACGATGCTGAATTCAGCGAATCCAAGGAGGATTCTGAATGAGCATGCTCGCTTCCGATACTTTCGCAGCCGTGTCGCTCGCTCATGCTTTACTGTTAAGCGGCGCATTGATGGCTATTGGGATGGCGGGCTTTCTCTCGCGTCGAAATCTGATTGTGATGTTCCTGTGCACTGAGTTGATGTTCCAGGCCGCAATCGTGGCCATGGTGGCATTTGGTCGGTGGTACTGGGATTTCTCCGGCCAAATCTTTGTCATCTTCATTTTGACAGTGGCGGCCGCCGAAGCGGCGCTCGCGCTGGCACTTGTTGTCTTGTTGTTCCGACGCCGGTCAACGCTTGATGCGGAAGCCTGGACGGAGCTTCGCGAATGAGCCTGTTTGGTCTTTCTCTTCCGTTGTTGGCTCAGGGCACACCTGCGGTGCCAATGTCCGAAGTTGTCATAGCGCCCGAGCTCTGGTGGGCCGGATTGATCATGCTTCTTCCGCTGCTCTCGCTGGTGTTGTGCGGCCTGTGCGCAGCGTTCAAAGTCAAAAGCAAACTCCCTGCGGTCATTACTACGGTGTGCCTTGCAGGGGCCTTTATCACATCGGTTTTCTTGTTTCTTAACTACACGCCGCCAGGCGATGTGGTGCCACTGCTTGATTGGATCAATCTAAGCTGGGGCTCTGGTCAGTTTGAATCGTTCTCTGCCAACTTCTCGTTGTACATCGACTCGCTCTCCCTGTTGTGGATCATGTTTGTCACGGGGCTTGCGACGCTGATCACGATTTACGCCAGCGAGTACATGGAGCCGGATCTCGGCAAGGGATACAGTCGATTCTTCGCTGGCGTCAGCGTGTTCATCTTTGCAATGTCAGCTCTTGTCCTGTCGGACAACCTACTTATGTTGTATCTGGGCTGGGAGGGCGTCGGATTCGCCTCCTATTGGTTGATTGGCTACTACTACAAGCGGCCAGCCGCGGTGGCTGCGGCAAAGAAGGCGTTTATCGTCAACCGGATCGGTGATCTTGGTTTGGCGCTTGCTGTGTATCTCATCTGGACAACATTCGGCACCGTGCAGTACGACGAGTTGATGACCGTCATTCAAGACGGGTCATACAAGACTGTGTACGACGGCTGGACCATTTCAGTCATCCCGTTCTTGCTCATGCTCGCAGCATTCGGCAAGTCGGCACAGCTTCCGCTTTATGTGTGGTTGCCCGACGCCATGGAAGGCCCGACGCCTGTTTCGGCCTTGATTCACGCCGCGACGATGGTGACAGCTGGCATCTACTTGGTGGCGCGAACCTATCCGCTCTTCATGCTAGAGCCCGTGTCTTTGCACGTTGTGGCATGGGTTGGTGGATTGACCGCCTTGCTCGCTGCAACGATCGGCATGGCCCAGTACGACATCAAGCGAATCATGGCGTACTCAACGATATCGCAACTTGGGTTCATGTTTCTTGGACTTGGTGTGCTGTCGACCTATGGCGCGGCGTACCACGTATTCACGCATGCCTTCTTCAAGGCCGTCTTGTTCTTGGCCTGCGGTGCCATCATGCACGGCTTTGCTGGGCAGCTTGATCTTCGCAAAATCTCTGGGCTGCGTCATATCAAGGGGTGGCGAATCGTCGCGTGGACAATGTTTGTCGGGGCAATCGCGCTTGCGGGCTTCCCGTTTACAGCTGGGTACTTCTCCAAGGATGCGATTTTGGCTGAAGCCTTTGTGACGCAAGGCCCTGGGTTCGAGATTCTCGGTTGGATGGCTATTGTGACAGCAGGCATGACGGCGTACTACACGTTCCGCGTGTGGTTCCGTGTCTGCGCAGGGCCCGTTCAGTTTGAGCCGGGCGACGAACTGCATGGCGATGACGCCCACGATAATGGCGGCGAATTTCATCCGCACGCCCCTCGCTTTGCGATCAACTCGGTGCTCATCATCATTGCGATTGGGTCGGTTGTCGCCATCGTGCCATATTTCATGAGCAACCAGGCAGATGCCCAAATTACTGGTGGCTGGATCGCTGACATGGTGCACGATTCAACAGCCGTTGACGGGGTTCCGACGCACACTGCAGTTGTTGTTGGCCACGCTGATCAAGCCCATGACCATGGCCATCCCACGCTGCTGGGAATGGACCCGCACTACGCCATGTATTGGATCTCGGGCACCGTCGGAATGGTTGGTTTGTTCTTGGCTGCGTGGCTCCATTTGTGGAGACGATCCGACGCAGATGCGCTGCGTGGTTGGCTTCGTGGCCATGCGTTTGTCTCGTGGCTTCCGCGAGCCATGGAACGAAAGTGGTACGTCGATGAGGTGTACATCGCACTTATTCGCCTGCCGCTGTGGATACTCGGCCACATCTTCTTTGCCTTTGATCGATTCATTATCGACGGCATTTTCGTTGATGGTGTCGCTCGCATTCCACGTGGTGTGGCCAGATGGCTACAACCGCTGCAGAGCGGAGCCGTGCAATCTCATGCAGTGGTGATGGCCGGTGGTATCG
The DNA here is from genome assembly GCA_963694215.1 of Phycisphaerae bacterium. Lineage (GTDB taxonomy): Bacteria > Planctomycetota > Phycisphaerae > Phycisphaerales > SM1A02 > UBA12567. The sequence continues at coordinate 6,577 of CAVOCO010000020.1, read as the reverse complement.
GACTCATCATTCTTCTGATGGCTTTGTTCATTCAGTTTGGCTGGTTCGGGGGGGTACTCTGATGTTGGGCGTACTCATGATGCTCATCCCGCTTGCCTGTGCTGTGGTCGTGCTCTTCGCGCCGGCCCGAGGGGCACGCGGTATTGCAATGATTGGAACGCTGGTGGGCCTTGGGCTCGCAGTGCTTGCCGGAATTGACTTCAATGGGTGGGGGACCGCAGGCTGGGGCCTTGAGTTCGAGCGCGAACTTGTTCCATCACTTGGTATCTCACTGACCTTTGGCGCTGACTCAGTGTCAATGTTGCTCATCATGTTGACGACCCTCCTGATGCCCCTTGCTGTGCTCGGGTCGTGGACAGCTGTTACCGACAGGCTGCGTGAGTATTACGCATGGTTGCTTGTTCTTTCGGCGGCCATGATCGGCGTGTTCCTTGCTCGCGATTTGTTGATCTTCTACATCTGCTTCGAGTTCACGCTTGTGCCGATGTTCTTCTTGATCGCGATTTATGGCAGCACGAACCGTGCGTGGGCGAGCGTGAAGTTCTTCATCTATACATTCCTTGGTTCGCTCATTGCGCTCGCTGGTTTCCTTTATGTCGCGTGGGCCAATTCCCAGCATGCCGGGGCGTGGTCATTCGCTATCTCAGATCTCACAGAATTCGCGTCAACAGGTATGACCAGTACGGAGCAAGCATGGATTCTGCTTGCATTGATGGCTGGCTTTGCCGTCAAGATTCCATTGTTCCCCGTGCATACGTGGTTGCCGCTTGCTCATACTGAAGCACCAACCGCTGGATCGGTTCTGCTTGCAGGTGTGCTCTTGAAACTCGGCACTTATGGCTTGTACCGATTCGTACTTCCGATGACGCCGGTAGCTGTTGTGGACTGGGCGCCCGTGATCGGCATTTTGGCCATCATCGGCATTCTCTATGCCGCGTTGATCTGCTGGGTTCAGACGGACGTCAAAAAACTAGTGGCGTACTCATCGGTCAGCCACCTTGGGTTCTGCGTGCTTGGGCTGTTTGCCCTCAATCCATTCGGTTTGCAGGGCTCAGTGTTGTACATGATCAATCATGGCCTCTCAACGGGCGCGTTGTTCTTCTTGATCGGCATGATGTACGAGCGGTATCACACACGAGATATGGGTGTGGTCGGTGGCCTCGCATCGAAGATGCCCGTGTGGTCATCCTTCATGGTTTTCTTTGTACTTGCGTCGGTTGGGCTTCCCGGGCTGAATGGATTCATCAGCGAGTTCTTATGTTTGATTGGCACCTTCACCGCTGGTGGCAGCGGTGCCTACCCGGGTGTACTCGGGCCTTGGTTCGCTGCAATCGCAGCCATTGGCATGGTGTTCGCGGCGATGTACTTGCTGATCATGGTCGGCAAGATTGTATTTGGACCACTTCGAGAACCAGCTGGGCATCATTGTGACCTGCCTGCTGACCTGACAGTTCGCGAAATCGTGGTGTTGGTGCCGCTTGCTATTGCGTGCGTTTGGATTGGTGTGCAGCCTGACATTATCATGGATTCGATGAGCGGGGCTATTCTTGAGACATTGGCTGTGTACCCAGACATCGTGACAGCGGCGAGCGAGACGCTCTCGTCTGGCGGAGGCACTCCATGATTGAGCGACTGTGGTTCTTGATTCCCGAATTGATCGTGCTTGCTGGCGCTGTGTCGTGCGCTATTCTTGGTATCTCGCGTCATGTGAGCATTCGGCGAAGCCTTCCACTCATTGCAATTGTGTCGCTCGTCCTTGCTCTTCTTTCGACATGGTGGGTGTACTCAGCTGATATGTCGAGCTTAGTGAACGGGCCTTGGGCGCTGCCGATGCCGTGGCTGGGTAAGACGTTGATGGGTCTGTTTGTTGTTGTTGGCATTGTGCTGGTGCTTGTGCAGGCCGGATTTGTTGATCGTGTGTATGAAGCTGCAGTTGCGGATGGTCGTACGACGTTCGATCCGCTTCGGACTTCACGTGGTGAGTACTACGTGTTCTTCTTGCTTAGTATGTGTGGCCTGATGCTGACCGGCATGGCGCCCGACTTAATTTGGCTCTTCTTGGCGCTCGAGCTGACGTCGCTTCCAACCTATGTCATGGTGGCCATCGGACGTACGGATCGACGTGCTCAGGAAGCAGCCATGAAGTACTTCTTCCTTGGCGCAATGGCTGCTGCGATCTTCTTGTTCGGATTCGCCTTGTTGTACGGGGCGACCGGCACGATGAGCCTGGTCGGGATGAAAGATGTTCTCGCGGCGAGAATGGCCGAAACGGGATCGATTGGTATCCTTGCGACGCTTGGCCTTCTCTTGTCGATCTTTGGCATTGCCTTCAAGCTTGCAGCAGCTCCGCTTCATATGTACGCAGCTGATGTGTACGAAGGTGCCGCTGCACCTGTGACAGCGTTTCTTGGCTTTGTGCCAAAGGCCGGTGGTGTGGTCGCGTTGTTGCTTCTCTTGTCTATTACGGGCTGGATGGATGATGGGGGTGCGCTGCCGGAGCCAATTTTGATCGCGCTGTGGATTATGGCTGTGCTCACTATGACGCTCGGCAATATTGGCGCGCTCCTGCAGACCCGCGTAAAACGGATGCTTGCATACAGCTCGATTTCACACAGCGGATACATTCTGATCGGCATCATTGCTGGTCCAGGTGCCGGCTTCACGGCTGTACTTGTGTACTTGCTTGGGTATGGGCTGAGCAATACGGCAACCTTCGCTGTGCTTGCGAGCCTCAAGCGTGGAGGCGCCGAAGTCGAGACGCTTGATGACCTTTCAGGGCTCCGCGAGCGGCACCCGGCAATGGCATGGGCCATGGCAATCTCAGCAGGCTCACTGCTTGGATTCCCTCCGCTGCTCGGTTTCTGGGGAAAACTTTTGCTGTTCATGGCAGGCATTGCTTCGGGGCATCTTGTCCTTGTCGTGATCGCCGCTGTAAATAGTGCAATTAGCGCGTGGTACTACCTGCGGCTTGTGGCACTGCCGTTGACCGGTTCATCCACGGCTTCGGGTCGTGGTGTGGAACGGGGCGATTGGAATGGTCCGCGTGTAGCGGCCATCTTGGCCTGTGCTGCGGTGATTGTGGTACCTGTGTTCCTCAATGACATCTTGGGCGAAGCCGAAGAAGGTGTTCGGGCGACTGACGTACCAGCTGAGCAGGTGGCTGTGGTTGTGAGTGACGAAACTCACTGAGCCTTGGCGGCAGGCGGAGCTTTGCTCAGTCGTGGCCGCGTCAGTCCCTGCAGCACCAATCCAACAACTGTTGCGCCGAGCCACGCAAGCACAATTGCTGATCCAGCGGTGCTTTGGCCAAGCCATTCTGGTGCGATGTTCCAATGGTCAAGCAGCCGTGGGAGGGCGGTCAGTACCAGCCCAGCCCCTGCGGTGGCAGTCAGCAAGACTGCGGCAGCAGTTGTGAAGAACGTCGAGAGAATCAATCCAACGAGCGCGGCGATTCCGGCTGCGGCAAGCACAGTGAGCCGGGGATCGGGCGGCAGTGACTCCCATGCCACACGAAAGGGCACGAGTTTTTCGTGGTGAGCCAGTTCCAAAGCTTGTTGTTGAAGGTCCTGGTGCAAGGACACCGGAAGGAAGGATCGTGTGGATGGATGAGACACGGTTTCAGTCGATGTTATTTCGGGTGTGACATCGTTCATTGGAAGACCAAAGAGCCCGGCCACTGGTGGCGGGGGGACTTCTGCTTCGGTGAGATGCAAAACGGTCCAGGCAACCGATCCGCCAAGGATTGCCAGCGAGATGGTGAGCAGGGCCGCGGCCAGTAGTTTGTATGCGAGCAGGGCTACACAGGCCACCACGATGCCTCCGACAACCGGAGCGGCCCATGGCGGGCCAATATGGGTTTGCTCCCAAATAATCATGCCCAGCAGCCCGCCCAGCCCGAGCCCCATGGCACCAACGGCAGATCGCAGCACCCAGCCCCCGGTGGCCCATAGAACAAGGCCTACGATCAACGCAGCGATGATCCATGGGAGTGTCCCAGAGAGCAGAGGTTCGGTGGTAGTGGCAAGGATGTGCATAAAGTGTTCTATCGGACACGTATCCATTGGGAATCGAAGAATGGACGTTTCGCGCAGCATCGCCGTGCTCCGCTACCATTCGACGATGAGGATCAATCAATGCATGTATCGGGCCGTAGCGGCAGTCATTGTGGTGGGTTTAGGGAGCACTGTTGCGATGTCTAATGAGAACCCATCTGGAGGTCACTCCTTTCCTGCGAACCGGCTTGTCAACGAAACCAGCCCCTACCTACTGCAGCATGCATACAACCCAGTGCACTGGTATCCCTGGGGAGAAGAGGCTTTCGAGGCTGCTCGGCGTGAGAACAAGCCAATCTTTCTGAGTATTGGCTACTCGACATGCTATTGGTGCCATGTCATGGAGCGCGAGTCCTTTGAGAATCCCGACGTCGCAGCGCTGCTGAACGAGTACTACATTCCAATCAAGGTCGACCGCGAGGAACGTCCAGACGTCGATGACATCTATATGACCGCCGTGCAGGTTATGACCCGTCGTGGTGGTTGGCCGTTGTCGTTGTGGCTAGAGCCTGACACCCTTAAGCCCTTCTTTGGTGGGACGTACTTCCCAGTTGAAGGGCAGGGGCAACGTCCCGGATTCATGCAGTTGTTGACGGGCATTCATCAGGCGTGGTCTGAGCAGCAGCCAGAGCTTCGATCTCAAGCAGATAAGATCGCAGAGGCTGTCGTCAATCGACTTGCTGCAACGCCAGAGCCGGCGAACCCTGATCCTTCGGTAGTTGAAGCTGCAATTTCTCAGGTGATGTCGAGCTACGACACGAAGCATGCTGGGTACGGCGACGCGCCGAAGTTTCCAATGCCTGTTCATCTAGACATGCTGATTGAGACTGCATGGGACCGGCCCGATGTCGAGGCCTCACTCAGGCATACCCTTGATCGTATGGCGATGGGGGGGATGTACGACCAAGTGGGCGGTGGCTTCCATCGATACAGCACTGATGAAAAATGGCTCGTCCCGCACTTTGAAAAGATGTTGTATGACAATGGCATGCTCGCATCGGTGTACGCCGAGGTCTATGAACGAACAGCCAATGATTTCTATGCCGAAATTGTGACTGAAACGCTCGACTATGTCTTGCGAGAGATGGTTGATGAGACCGGCGCATTCTGGTCGGCCCAAGACGCCGAGTCCAATGCGCGAGAAGGGCAGTCTTACCTCTGGACATCAGGTGAGGTTCGCGCCGCTCTTGCCGAAGCGGGATTGCCAGAAGCATGGGGCGACTTTGCGATCAAATTATACGGTCTCGAGCGTGGAACCAACTTTCGCGACCCTCATCATCCAGAAGAGCCAGCGTCCAATGTGCTGTTTCTCTCGGCAACACCTGACGAACTCGCTACCAAGTTCGGTATGACTACATTGGCCTTCCGTAATCAAGTGGTCCGGATTAACGCAGCCATGCTTACTTGGCGGGATCGTCGCGATCAGCCCAGCACAGATGACAAGATTCTTGCCGGCTGGAATGGGCTGATGATTGGCGGTATGGCTGATGCGGGTCGTGTTCTTGAAGAGCAGCGATATCTTGATGCCGCCAGAGGCGCTACAGATTGGATTAGAGCTTCGATGTGGACCGAAGATAGCGGTCTTCGCCGTACTGCTCGTGCCGGGAAGGTCAGTGAGATCACAGGATTCCTCGAGGACTACGCCTTCCTTGTGCGTGGACTTCTTCGGCTCTATAAGGCGACGGGGAATGCAGAAGATCTGGCATGGGCCATTGAGTTGATGAACCAGGCCAAGACTCGGTTCTTTGATGTAGAGCAGGGTTGGCTCGACGCGCCCGACGGTGATCCAAATCTCTTTGTGCGAGGACGATCGTTATACGACGGCGCTGTACCAAGCGGCACCTCGGTCATGCTGGATAATCAGCGGCAACTTCACGTACTCACACAGGACGTAGCATGGCTCACCGATGCCGAGGCGACGCTTCGCCCAATCGCATCGACACTCAATCGAAGTCCGCGTGGCGCTGGGCAGGCTATTGCAGCGTTGCATCACCTGCGAGCTGCAGATCCGGCACGATTCCATGCGGCGGAACCTGCTGCATCGGATGGGCCTGTTGATGTCCTCGTGGCAACCAAATCAGTTCAGCTCAATACCGAAGATCGTGGCAACCTCACTATCGTGATGCGGCTGAAGTCGCCATGGCATGTCGCCTTGGCAGGCACAGAAAATGTCATGCCAGTTCGAATTGTTTCAGCAACACCCGGTGTTGAGGTCGACGTGAAGTGGCCAGAAGGCAAGCCATATCAAGACAGCATGGGCTCGATGCAAGTGCTCGATGGCGTGAACCGGATTTCAATGTCGGTCGTTCGCACAGATGCCGCCGTGTCGGCAATGAAACTTTCTGTGAGCTGGCAAGCATGTGATGACTCAGTGTGCTTGCAACCAGAGACTGAGACGTATTCGGTGCAACTTCTTGGGACTGCAGACTGATCATGCGAGGGCTTGAGAGTGACAAACTATTGAAAATCGCCTTGTTGACAACTGGCGGTACGATTGACAAGACATACGACCCGCTATGCGGTGT
>CAVOCO010000019.1:0-10010 GCA_963694215.1 Phycisphaerae bacterium | reverse complement strand
AAACCCCCATCCCGTCACTGGTGACTGCACCACAGCTACGTCAGTGCCCAAGCCGCCGCCGTCTGCAGCGGTCAACCCAAGACGAAATGAACCCGCGCCGTCAACTTGACCTTCATCCAATGCGGCCACAAATATCGCGCCTTCAACTGCTCCGTTATCTGGGTTACGCCAGCCAGGCACACCAAGCAAAATAATGGCTTCATCGCCATCGCCACCAGCGTCGCCGTGAATCAACAAAAGCCCGGCAATCGAAGACCCGGCGCGATCCCAAGGACCGCCGCCGTCGACAAGAATCTTAATAGGTTCTGCCGTGTCGTAGAGACTGCCGCCAAGCGAGCCGAATGCCCACGCAGCGCCCGCAAGCGGCCCAAGTTCTCCGTCGCCAGGAGCGCCGACGGCCACGCCGCCCGTGCTCTCGCCCGATCCTGCAACACCTTTCAATGCGGCGCCAAAGTGTTCGTTCGCGTCGCCCTCCGGCGAATCAATACGTTGCACTTGAGCCCAGCCGGATTGGCCATTGTGGAAGGAATACACACTGCCAGACTCATTCGATCGGTACGGCGCGCCAACCAAGAGCGTATCGCCCTCGAGATTGACAGCTGAGCCAAATCTATCGCCGGCTACAGCGTCGTTGGCAATCAGTTTCTGACTTACCACGTACGCTGCGCCCTGCTTCTCAAAAACCCAGACCGCTCCGGCGTGGTCTTCTTCTGCATGTACATCGAAGCCCCAGCTGCCAACAACGATTACATCGCCCTTGATGTCTACATCCCAGCCAAAGTAGTCGCCGGCGATATGTTCGGTCGGCACGAGCATCGAGGATGACACCACAACTGCTTGTGGTGTTTCTGGAATGTCAAAAACCCATGCGGCGCCGGCATTCACCCCAGCGCGATCATCGCTCCATCCGCCAACCACGACGCGCATACCATCGACTGCAACTGAGTTGCCAAATCGGCTTCCGGGCATCGGAACATCGGGCTGAAGTCGGCACCACGGCACCCACTCCCATGGAACTCCATCGAGGGTCGCTTCAGTTGCCACGCGGCGGTAGACGTCGACGGCCCCGCCTTCGGAAGCGCTACCCCCATCAAACGGCCGGCCAACGACGACAATATCTGCACCTGCCGCCACGGCTGCCCCGTGAGCGAATCCGGACCCGGAGGCTGGCATATCGGCCACCAGCGTAGGCGCCTCGAAAGTCTCAACCTCGCCAGGACAAACCAAGCAAATTTGCATCGTCGCCAAGATGGCAACTCCACATGTGTTTTTTCGTATGTTCATCGTGTGTAGTATCCCCTACAGCCTCGAGTATGCGCCAAACCTTGATCGTATTTGATCAGCCTGACGATTCAATTGCAAATCGCTATGGAACCGCCTGCACCATTGACTAATCCGTGTTTTTATTCGCCGCCACGCCAATCTTGGCCTCTATCCCTCTTTTGGGCCGACCGGCGTGATTTTGCTTCAATTCGGCGGCGATTGCTTGCCCGAGTGGGCCGTGTGGCCTTTCGGACTCGAATTGGCTGCATTGCCCCACGAAGCAGTGTGGAGAGCCGCGTGCGAACCTCGTCAATATTGGCAATTTGCCGCCGATGCCGTCCGCATGTGACTCGAATGGTGCCATCCGAGCCAATTCGGTGACCAATTCGATCACCCACAAGCTGCCGATGTGCCTCGGAGAACGCATCACAGCGAGCAAACTCAAGGATGAGCGTGACCCGAGTTTGGACGCGATTCGCGCGTTGGCCGCCAGGGCCACTCGATGTTGACGTCTCGATCCGCAAGTCGCGGCCGGGGATCGTCACACGTCTATTGATTGGAAGATCGTCCATCAAGACCCTCGTGCTCGCGCGGTGATGGGATACTGTCCCCTCACCACCTTTCTCATCCATCGACCCACCCGCAGCATTCCCTGCACCTTGATCGCCTTATGAACTTTGAAACCCCCTCCACGCTGCGTCTCTCATGCAGCCCCGGCCAACGTGACTTACTTGCTGAAGAACTCGAACACCTTGGTGTTACGACACAGCAAGGAGGCCCCACAGGAGTCGAGTGCCAAGGCAGCCTACTTGATGCCATGCGGCTCAACCTTGTCTCTCGCATTGCCATGCGGGTCTTGTATCGACTCGACGCATTTGCATGCACGGATCCAGGCGAACTCAGCGTTGGTGTCTCAAAGATTCCGTGGGAGGACATCATTCCGCTCAACGGCTACTTCACAGTCACCTGCACCGTCGATCATCCAACCATTGACAACACTATGTTCGCGAGCCTCAAGGTAAAGGACGCCATTGTCGATCGCATTCGTGGCATCTTTAGCAGACGACCCGATTCGGGGCCACTGCGAAACGCCGCAGTCATTCACCTACATTGGCATGGCGACACTGCGCAGATTTGGATTGACACGAGTGGTCAAAAACTGGCCGATCGCGGATATCGAAAGATGCCCCATCTCGCCCCGCTACGAGAAACGCTCGCCGCAGCAATCATTCAACGATCTGGCTATACCGGGGTGACGCCTTTGGTCATCCCCATGTGTGGCAGTGGAACGCTAGCCATTGAGGCAGCGCTCATGGCAACAGGGCGACCACCCGGACTCCTTCGTAGCGCGTACGGATTCCAACACCTCGTCGCGTTCAATAAAGACACGTGGGCAGCAATTCGTCGCGACGCAACGCCTGCAAAATCCCGTCACGGACGCTCAACATGCCCGCCAATCATTGCAACAGACATCAGTCCTGCTGCGATCGCAGCGACGCAGCGCAATGCAGAAACTGCCGGCGTCGATCATCTCATCCAAACTGATGTGTGCGACTTTTCGGATACATCAATGCCCGATGAAAAAGGCCACATCATTCTGCACCCCGAGTATGGCCTGCGACTGGGCGAGCAGCGTGATCTTGAAATGCTGTATCCCCGCATGGGCGATTTCCTCAAGCAACATTGCGGCGGCTGGTCATCGTGGATCTATACCGGAAACTTGGAACTCGCCAAACTCGTCGGACTACGCGCATCGTGTCGTGTTCCGCTTCAGAACGCCAAGGTGGACGCCCGTCTGTTTGGGTACGAAGTATGGGAAGGGCGTCACGAACGGCCGGATTCGCCTTCATGATGTGGATCGCAGTACTCACCGCACTTGTCTTCAGCACCCCAACTGTAGATGCCACACCACCATCGCTCAACTGCATTGCTGTCATTGGTGCCAGCGCTTCGGCCGGCTGGGGCGTCGTCATTCCAGCAGAGCCGGGAAGCGAACCAGTTCCTCTACACCACGCCCACATTGACCTCGCAGATGTCTTGCCCGCAGTGCTGATTGGCATCACGCCCAAAATCACAGATCACGCCAACAACTTCTTCTTCTCAGATCCCATCACGATTGGCAACGCCGAAATGAGCGCCGCCATGGCCACCGATCCAACTCTCATTGTTGGTGTCGACTTTTTGTTTTGGTACGCCTACGGCAGTAGACCTGAAAACACTCGATTGCCGCTTCTTGAACTGGGCCTCAAAGAACTCGAACGCTTTGATGGCACGCTGCTCGTTGGCGACATTCCTGACGTCACGGCAGCGGCCTCAGCGAAGCCCATCGCCTTCATTTCCACCAAGCTGATTCCGCAACCGCGAACGCTCGATGCAATCAATGCGAGGATTCGCGAATGGGCCGATGCAAGACCTCGCACGCACATCATTCCGCTCGCAGGCACACTGCACTCGTGGCAAAACGGCCAGCCGCCACATCTCAACGGGCACCTCTGGAATGACGATGTACGCATCATTCAGTTTGATGAGCTTCACCCCACGGCAGCTGGTCTCATCGCGATAGCCGAACTTGTAGCCGAATCAATCAACAACACGATTCAGCCAGTTGCAGTGCAAGCTGATCCAAATATTGTCCTGACTTCGCTGAGAACTAAGCCACCAGAGATCTATAAATGACCCAAACGGATCGCTTCGATATCAAAGCACTTGGTCCAGCGGGCGTCCTTGCCGTACTTTGGCTGATCGCGCCTGCGGCCCTTGGCTTCACGTTGCTGGCATATCTCGGCCCCGTCTCTGACTGGCTCTTGTCGACAGGAGCTGCTGCCCCGCTTCTTTTTGCCTTGATCTTCGCCGTCACCAGCGGGCTTGGTCTTCTGCCCACCTATGCGCAAGCTGTACTAGGTGGATGGGTTTTTGGCATTGCTATTGGCTTACCTGCTGCGCTGGTTGGATTCATAGGCGGATCACTGATCGGCTGGTGCATCGCGCGGCTTGTATCTCGCAGACGGGTTGAAGATGCCATTGAACGGCATGCACAGTCGCGTGTCATTCGCACCGCCCTGGTGGGCCACGGATTCTGGCGCACGCTGGGCATTGTCACCTTGATTCGCATTCCACCCAATTCGCCCTTTGCCCTGACGAATCTGGCAATGGCTGCCTGCGGCGTTCGCCTCCCTGCCTACACGATTGGGACCGCCCTGGGCATGACGCCACGAACCGCAGTAATCATTGCGGTCGCAGCCGCAGGCTCAGCAAGTGGGGCAAAGGATCTCCAAGAATTCATTGGCGACGGCCCTGGGTTCTGGGTCTTTGCAGGAGGCATTGTGGCGATGATTGTTGTCTTCGCCGTCATCGCTTCGATTGCCAAGAAAGCCCTTGCCAAGGTCGCGAACTAGCAATCCTGGCCCCAACGACCGAGTACGGCAAGTAGATCATTGACATCTACGTCGCCCGACCCATCAACATCGGCGTTGCACTCGACACATGGGCCCCAGAATGAAATAATGCCCAGAAGATCGTCAACTCCGACGGTTCCGTCGCCATCCACGTCTTCGCCACATCCGGTGTCCTCAATTACATGCGACCAGGCCGATGCTGGAATGGTTTGGCGTGGCACACCGGGCCCATCAATACGGGCAATGAGCCCTGCGCCGCCTCCAGCCTCAAAGAATTCAACTCGGATGCGGTGCTTTCCTGCCATAAGGCCGATCGTCCCAGCCACTTCAACCATTCCATGCAGTCCGTCGTTATCGACTACAAAATCGTCGCCAATCGTCAAGCGAGAGCCGTCATCAGAGTCAATCGACACGGTGTACAGCCCATCTTGGGCCACCTCGATGTACCCATCAAAGGCTGCGCCGATTTCATCGCTCCGCCCACTTGTCGCAAAGGCGCCAGAAGTACTGGCAAAACCAATCTGCGGTACTACATCGTCGAAGTATGGAGTCATTGCGTCAAAGTCCGGCAAGACTGATGGGCCTGACAACGTGTAATACTTGACATGTGTGCCGGGCTCAACTGCCGAAGGCGTATCAGCAGCTCGTAGGACCTCGACAGTAACGTGGACCGTGGCGACCGCGCCAGTCTGCAGCTCATACGTAAAGGAGTCAATGCCACCAAACCCGTTCGGGGGGGTGTAGGCCAGTTGGTCATCTGATGGTGTGTCCCCCCCGACCAGATCAATCATGCCGCCTTCGACACTCATCGCATCAAAGGCAGCAATCTCAGGCATAAACGTGCCGTCGCAATCAGAAGCCGTGTCGTTGAGCAATACATCGATGTCGATGGTGTCGCCTGTCAGCGTCTGCGCCCAATCATCGACCGCAGTGCCAGCCGCTGCATTCAAGACGCAGCCAGGCTCAATGGAATCGAGGTATGACAAGATGACTTGCCGGACACGTTCATCGAATCCGAGCCGAATATTGGCAATGCCACCTGAGCATGTATGGCAGTACGACATGATTGTGCCGTTCTCAGCGCCGGTGCAGTCGCCATTTCCACAATTGTCAATTGGCGGCGAATATCCATCGTGCGTATGCAAGGTGCCAAAGTTGTGACCGAGCTCGTGAGCCATTACAACAAGATCCCAGTTATCGCCATCATTGTCTTCAAGCGGATGCGGGAAGTACCCATTGAGAAATCCAGACACGCCGTAGCCGTAGCTCTGATTGCACATCACACTCAACCACGCCACGCCACCGTAGGGAAGATTTTCTCGCCCAGACAAAATGTGCGAAATATTCCGGCTGACGTGCCCCATGTTGGCAACCCACTCATTCCTGAATTGATCGAGCATGTCCGTTCCACTTGTTGGATCGTAGGGATCAATATCAGACGGCCAGACGCGCAAGTACGACACCTGAAGCCGGACATTTAAATTCTCAATGTAAATTTCACTGATGGCTCCAGCGAGCGACAGCGCGTAAGCGGCCGCCGCATTCGTGTCTCCGCCGAAGATCCGCTCGGTGAATTCCCAATCCGTATCCAGTGCCAACATGGCTACTCGGCACGGCGGGGCATCACCAAATCCTCGATGAGCATCAACCTGATGTGGCTGGGGCGGCAGACCGTCAACTGTTCGCACCTCACACGCGGGAGTCTCAAATACTGAGTCGGGCAGAGTCGATGCATCGGTCGCCCACACCTCGCCGGCCACGCCGCCGCTGCTGAGAATCTCGAGCTCATCGTTGGCTCGAATGAATCCATTTGTGAAGTGACTCGACACTGCAACGTAGACGCTGCTGTCTTCCTCGCCTTGCACAACACCACGCCACAAGCGAAGCCCGCCAAGATCAACTGGACTTGCCCCGCCACTGCTTATCACGACAGCTTCGCCGCTCGGCGCGAGCACTTCGAATTGCTCTAGCACCAGCACGCGGCCCGACTCAAGAACGAATCGACCTGACTGCGCACTCGTAGTCTGCAGATCAGCAGACAAGTCAGTCCACGTCAAGCCTCCACTGCCCAGAACACAAGACGCCGCAAGGATAGTCAACATCTCTCACTCCTCTATTTTCAGAATTCGAACCCACGCACAATCGCACGTCGTACATTGGACCACATCCGTCCCCAAACGCAAGTGGAAAGACGCGAAGCCTATTTTATCCCCAGTCCTGCAGCACGCGCAAGAGATCGAGTACATCAACCCCCCCAGACCCATCCACATCCTCATCGCAGCCGCATCCACTACAGAGCCCAAACTGCTGCACAACACGGCCAAGGTCCACTGCGTCAACCGATCCACTGCCATCCACATCAGTTGATGGAGGTGAGCCAAGATCGCACACTGCCGGGTTAACCTGTGACAGGAAGCTGATGATGTCGGTCTCGACACGCGGGTGAAACTCTAGAACGGAATTGCTCATGTAGTTTGGTGGGCACGTATGACAGTACGACATAATTGTTCCGCCCGACGGACTGCTGCAGTCTCCGCTTCCGCACCCATCCACTGGGGGAACCATCTCGTGCGTGTGCCGCGCACCGATTGTGTGCCCAGTCTCATGCGCCACAATCAACACATCCCAAGTGCTCCCACTGGGGTTGCTGGGCGGATCAAGAAAGAACCCATCCATACTCGACGAATACGCATACCCCCACGCAGAGCAAGCTGATCCGCGCCACGCGAGTCCAGCAGAAGCTGGCAGCGATGATCCCGACAAGAGATGCGCGACATGCCGCTGTGATTCCGGCTCGTTCGATTCCCACTCCATGCGAAATTGATCGAGTAAATCATCTGTCGATTCACCGGGGTCATATGGATCGCTCGCGTCCGACCATGTCCGCACATACGACACTTCCAGCGGCACACCAAGTTCTACTTCTTGTATGAGTGAAACAGCACCAGCAAGTTCAACGACATAAGCCGCAGCTTCATCAGCGTCGCCGTCAAAAAGGTTGCTTGTGAACTCCCAGTCTGAATCAAACGCGACCCGAAGACTGCCACACGGCGAATGACTTGAGCGATTGGCTCTACCCGCCTGCGCCGGAGCTTCCGGGGCCGCAAGTCCGCTGCAGGGCTGACGCGCCTCGTGCGACGCAATCGGCTGCATTTCACGAAGATGATTTCCATCCGACACGAGCGGTCGAATGACGCCCTGTCGCAGCGTGAAGCCACGAACGCTTGAGTCATCGACGCTTAGGAGCGCGTGTCCATCATCGAGCACGCCCCGCCATTGCCGAATACCACCGAGCTGAGCATCGCGCACGCCGCCCTCACTTGCGACCACGATTCTCACGTCGTTCGCAAGCGGGGACCAAGGCTGAAAGTCAATGTGCTCCCACTTCTGCCCAGCCCCGCTGGGATCAAGCGAAATAGTCAAGACCCCGCGTTCTTGGCTGCGGAGCGTGCCTGCAAGTGCCGAAGCATCACCACACGACAGACATAGCACTAGACAACCAAGCATAAAATAAACCTTACGTGGAAAGCTGGGCTGTGACCATATCAATCGCACAAACGCGTGGGTGACAAGTCGTCACCCACGCGTTTGAGAAGTACAGATTGAATTGACTCTTTTGGAGCAAATCAGCCGTCGGCTGGGGGACCACCACCACGGCTACCACCACCGCCTGGTCCACCTGGGCCGCCACCACCGCCTGGTCCGCCACCACCGCCTGGTCCGCCGCCACCGCCTGGTCCACCGCCACCACGCATCTGACGGAAGAACTCGCCAATCTTCTCGCGCTCAGCGTCGTCGATTTCACCATCTCCGTTGACATCAAATCGTTCCATGAATTGCTTCCGCCTCGCTTCGCGGTCACCATCGAATCCGGGAGGACCTCCGCGACCACCTCGTTGACGATCGACTGGTACTTCAGCCATGCGTTCCTCGCCTAGGATGTCTCGCAGGGTCTCAAGGAATACCTCATCAAGTTCACCGCGGGCATCAAAGGCCACGCGCATGGGGTCGTCGTCATCGTTGCCACGCCGAGTATCCTCGCCGGCAGCGCGTTGCTGCATCCGCTCGACAAATCGAACTTCACGAGGCTCGTCGTACTTTCGTACAACCGACAGAATGTCTTCGTTCTCTTCGTCGATGGCAGCGTCGCACTCAACTTGCAAGTCCTTGACCGCCGCCATTGTTTCTTCGTCGAGATCCTCAAGCTTGGTCGCTGCTTCGATTGCTCGCTGGGCGCGAGTGGTCCCGAAGACCCGGTCATATCCAGTTTGAAGCGCAGTGCGACGGAACTCGGCGCCTTGTTCGGCTGGCAGGTTCGCGGCAATTGAATCGATTGCCGAATCCGTGACATTACGGACTGCTTCGGCGCGGGGCTGCCGGCTCTTGAGTTGCTCCAAGAGCGCATCATAATCTGCCGACTGCATGGCATCGAGCATCTTGAATATGCCGGATTCATCAAAGGACTTGCGAGCGGCAAGTGCGTCATCCAGATCGAGTTCCCACGCTCGCATCAGTTCCTGAACGCCGGCGACTTGCTCAGGCTCAAGGCCCACAATCACCACTTCAACCATCGGGATAAGGTCGGTTCGTTCACCCTGCAAACGTCCCTGCGACAACTCCCGAATGCGGCGGAGTTGACGGTATACCTGATCAGACTGGGCCACCTGCTCCTCGCTCAAGAGTCCAATGAGGGCATCATTCATTTCGGCAGCCATTCCAATACGAATACGTTGGAACTGTTTCAGCAAGGCCATTTGCCCGGTCAACAAGTCCTGCATAACGTCCGACTCAAGTTGAGCCGTACGAACCTCGCGGAACTGATTTCGCACAGCGGTCATTCGCTCACGAAACTGTTCGCGCACAGCACTTCGCGCCGCGCGGCGTTCCTCACGCTGCTCGTCGGTCTGCTCGGCGCGGGGCGTGCCTGTGTTGGCATCTTCGCCGGCTGCTCCACCGGCAGGCTGATCTGGGTTGGGTTTGGGGCGTGCAGCGTTGCGTGCTTCACGCATTTCTTCTCGCATCGACCTCATCTCACCACGCAAGACGTCCATGCGATCGGCCTCGAGCGAATCGGCTCCAGATGCGTCACCAAGATCTTGCATTGCTTGCTGTATTTCATCGACGGCCATTTGGAAGTTGGCGTCGTAGTCTTCGAGCAACATGTCAACGACCGTGGCTTGGTCATTGTCGAGCGTCAATGTCTCCACAATCAACGGAAGATCACGTGTCATGTAATCAGGGCGAAAGAGCGAGCGCGTGACGTAACTAGCAGGACCTCCAAGAAGGCCATCGCTCGGACTACCCCATCCGCCTCTACCGCCGTGAGTAGATCCACCACGACTACGCTGAGGA
>CAVOCO010000018.1:0-10133 GCA_963694215.1 Phycisphaerae bacterium | reverse complement strand
CGAACCAGCATGATTTCCTGTCCAAATTCAACAGCGTCGCCGTTCGCGACAAGGATCTTCTCAACAGTGCCGCTTATCTCAGACTTAATCTCATTGAAGATCTTCATGGCCTCAATCAGACAGACCACCTTGCCCTCACTGATTGTTCCGCCGACCGTCGCAAATGGATCTGCGTCCGGAGACGACGATGAATAATAGGTGCCTACCATGGGGCTCTCGATCGCTACGAGTCCGGCCAGATCTGATGCCTCTACTACTTCTGGAGCGGCTGCGGCGGCCGCGGCTGCAGGCGCAGCAGGCGCCGCTGCTACTGCAGCAACAGGAGCTGCGGCTACTACTGGTTGAGGAGCAGACCAGTGGTTGGGGCGATGCAGCGTGACTTGTTCCTCGCTGTCGCGAAGGTCCATCTCGGTGAGATCATTCTGCACCATCAACTTAACCAGTTCCTTGAGCTTGCGAATATCAATCATCAGGCATTCCCTTCTGGTGGCAGCGGCAGAATGGCGGCCGAAAGAGTTGAGTCGAGGTCCTCTGATAACACGCGAGGCCCATCTACGGTCACCAAAACATCATCTTCAATTCGCACGCCACCAATACCAGGCAAATAAATGCCCGGCTCGATTGTGACGACCATGCCAGCTTCTAACTTCACGGCGTCGCCAGTTCGGCCCATGAACGGCCGCTCGTGCACATCGCGTCCAAGTCCGTGACCGACGCTGTGGGCAAATTGTTTGCCCCATCCAGCTGCCGCAATAACCTCTCGCGCCGCAGCATCGACATCTGCTGTTGACGTTCCAACACAGCACGCGTCGATCCCAGCGCGGTGAGCTTCAGCGACCACCGTATACACCTGCTTCATCTCATCATCAGGTTCGCCGAGAAAGAATGTGCGGGTAAGATCACTACAGAGACCATCGACTCGCGCGCCCCAGTCGATGAGCAATACTCCAGCACCAATTGGATAGTTACCCGGCGTATGATGAATGACGCTTGCGTTCGGGCCGCTGCTGACAATCGGCTCGAATGACTCGCTCTCGGCACCCCGGATTCGCATCTCATAAATCAAGCGAGCAGCCAGTTGCCCTTCTGTCATCCCAAGGCGAAGCGTGGCCAGCGTGGCAGCCAGCGCCTCAACTTGAATGCCAATTGCCTTCTCGATGGTGGCGACTTCAGCATCAGACTTGCACATCCGAAGAGTGCTCAATAGCCCCGTGACAGGTACGAGTTCAATCCCCTCAAGCACGCTGGTCAGCGTGCTAAGTGCCTCGATTGTCAGATGACTCGCCTGGACGCCAAGCTGGCTTGCCCCAGCCTCGGTCAATGCTTCGCAAATACATTTGGATTGCTCCGGACGCCCGTGTATCGCGACATCGAAGCAGCCACTCTCTTGCCACGGAGCGAGGTATTCCTCGTACCGACGGTCCGAGATCAGAATGGCCCGCGTTGGCAAAACCAAGATTCTTGTGTCGTGACCAAAGCAGCCAGCCAGGAATCGTATGTCTTGCTCACCCGTAATCAGAATTGACGATTGCCCCTGATCTGCAAGACCAGCCCGTAAGGCAGCTAAACGCAATTGAATCGTTGCTCTCTGTTCAGGACTCACTTTAGATTCGCTTACTGAGCTCATGCGGGCACAGTATAGCGATATAGGCGAGATCATCCGCCATCATGTGGGGATCGTGCCCGAACGTGTCGCGATCAGTGCTCCGAATCGTCGCTCATACCCCGCAATGACACCGGAGGCCCAAGCACTTCCTTCATGATGAGGTACTCGCGCCAATGCCTTCGTCTGGGGCGAGCCAACGGCTGCTGCACACTGAGCACTGGAGCCTTAGTGGAATGCACTGAGGTCGCTGGAGCCAGCCGTTTCACGGAGGCCGCAGTGGGTGTTGAGGGACGCGGACGGCGTGGAGGCGAAGCGGGCGTATTCTGCAAACCAGTATCGAGCGTCGCTGGCAGGGCGGCGGACCGAGTTGGCCGCGCCGTCTTTTTCATCACGCCCCCTGCAAACGCATTCTTCTTCTTCGCACCCCCTGCAAGCGCCTTCTTTTTCTTCATGCCCCCAACCGCGCTGCCGATAGCTGAGGCAACAACAATACCGAGAAAGAGAAGGTCACCGAGATCCATGCCCCAAGTGTACGCTGTCTCGCTTGTGAGCGGAAGGCCCGCTGCTGACAAGCCACTCGGACCCATCACGGCGGACAACCCATTCAAACTGGGCTCCAAACACAGGCTCGATCACGTCTGGCTGTATCACATCCACGACTGGCCCAGCAATAACAAGCTTCCCCAAATCAAGAAGCCAGGCCTGATCGCCCACATCGGCCGCGACCGCAAGATCGTGCACGGACACAATGACAATACCGCCACCCCGAGCATGAGAGGCAAGCAATGCCCACACTTGATCGGACCACCGCTGATCGAGCGGCGCCGTCGGCTCGTCAAGGACTAAGATCGACGACGCTTCTCGCTGCGCCCACACGCGAGCAAGATGAACTCTCTGTGCCTGCCCTGCCGACAATGTTGACACTGCGCGATGACGAATGGCGCCCAGCTCAAAGACTTCGATTGCGTGCTCAATTGCAGCTGGCGCAGATGCGAGCCGGAGTCGACCGAGCGAAACAAGCCGCTCGACTGACAGCTCAAGATCTCGCGCGGGCTGTTGAGGCAAGAATGCGAGCAGCGCAGCGCGGGCCGCGAGATCACACGCCCCCAAAGGCTGACCGCTGATGCGCACCACCCCCTCACCAACTTTCAAGACACCTGCTGCCATCTCGAGCAACGTGCTCTTGCCGCTTGCATTTGGCCCAATGACAACAACGATATCGCCAGCCTCCACTTGCGCAGAAAGTGGGCCAAATTGAAACGTGTCGCGGCGAATCTCCAAATCATCACATCGAAACATGCCGGCCCCCTCTTCGCAGCAGCCACAGGAAGAACGGCCCCCCAGCAAGCGTTGTCAGCACGCCAACGGGCAGCCGGCCAGATCCTAAATCGATGATCTGCCGAACAACATCTGCCCCCATCACCAGGAGTGCCCCGCACAGCACCGCCGCTGGCACAAGCAGCCGATGGCTCGGGCCGACCAATCGCCGCGCCACATGAGGCGACACAAGCCCAACAAATCCGATGGGTCCACACAACGCTACTGTCACCGCTGTCAATACACCAGCTACAACCAAGCAGATCAGCCGCGTAGAGCCGGGGGATGCGCCGATAGAGACTGCTGATCCATGATCGAGCAGTAACGCATCAAGCCGGCCTGAGATACGTATCGACCACACTAGCCCGCACGCCAGAATGGCCCCTAGGACTGGCAGCGCCGTGGGTGGGACTACCTCTGGAATTGTTCCAAGCGCCCACGACAAGAATCGTCCCCGCAAGCCCTCAGGAACGAGCCCTTGCAGAAGGACCATTCCTGCTCCGCACATCGTTGCAATAATGACGCCCGCGAGAATTGTTGAGACCGGATCGGGCCATCCGTCCCGCCGGCCCAAGAGCAATACCAACACGACTGCGCAGCCTGCTCCAACAAGCGCAGGAAACATCCAACCAGGCGAGGGCACGCCGGATACATGGGATAAATACAACGCCAGCATCACGCCGAGGCCAGCGCCACTACTTACGCCCAGTATCGATGGCGAAGCCAGTGGATTGCGAAGCGCTGCCTGCAGCAGGGTGCCAGCCAGCGCAAGGGCGCCACCAACAAGCCCCCCCACGATCATTGCCGTCATCCGGAATTCACGCCAGCTCACATCAGGCCACGAGAGTGACAACCCCCCTGACATCGGATCGCGTCCAATGAACACACGCAATATGGCCACGACAACTACAGCAGCAAGAAGCCCCGCACACAACCAGTGAGCGCGGCGAGAACTCACGTATCCACTGCCACTAGCTGCGTCCTGATCAGGCGGTCGTACAAGTCACAGCGGCTGAGCAATTCCTCATGCGGCCCGACATCGACTATGCGGCCTTTGTCCATGACGATAATGCGGTCGCAATCAAGTACCGTCGCGAGACGATGAGCAATGACAAGCACAGTGCAGTTGCTGATTTCTTGAATCGCAGCTGCAATTGCGGCCTCTGACTCACTGTCAACCTGGCTTGTTGCTTCATCAAGAATGAGAATCGATGGCTCTCGGAGCAAGGCACGAGCAATAGAAAGCCGCTGACGCTGCCCACCGGAGAGCGACGCTCCATGCTCGGCAACGATCGTGTCGTATCCCTCCGGAAGGTCCTGGATGAATCGATCAGCATGACTTGCAGCAGCGACCGCCTTGATGTCTGCCAGTGATGCGCCTGGTCGACCAAGTGCGATATTGGCCGCGATCGTGCCGCGAACAATGAATGACTCTTGAGTCACAACACCGATCTGACCCCGCAGATCTGAGAGTTGAACTGAACTGATATCGACACCATCTACGCGGATGGTGCCAGCGGAGGGCGTGAGAAGACGTGGTAGCAAACTCAATAGGGTTGTCTTACCAGATCCATTTGGACCAACTACGGCGACGTGCTCTGCGAAGCCAATCTCGAGGCTCACATCATGAACCGATGGCGCCAGTGCGCTGGGGTAAATTTGGCTCACACCTTGGAAGCTGATCGACTTGGCATGACGCTGCAACGGCGCGCCTTCATTTGGCTCCACGTTCTCATCGAGCACTTCAAGAATCCGCTCTGCGGGAGCGACAGCGGTACTGATACTCGTAATGATGCCAGCAAGCGGGCGAAAAGATGCGCCAGCCACTGCGAGAGATCCAACTGAGAGTAAGAAACGCTCAAATGGCAAGTCGCCACTGAGAATGCTCTTGGCTGCAAGCAAGGCCAACGCTCCAAGCACGACAATTGCAAGCCCCTCCATAATTGGGCTGCTCATTGCCTTCGCGGTTCGCATCTTGAGTTCATGCCGCACGACTTGCTTGTTCACCTCTTCAAAGTGGGCCGAGGCCGCCGATTCAGCAGTACTGGTCTTGACTGCACGAAGTCCCTGCACACGCTCATTGGAGATCTGCAGTAAGTCTTGCTGCGCTACAAGTGATCCATGTGAACCACGGCGAATACGCTTAGCAAGTTTTCGCAGAACGATGCCCAGAATAGGACCAACAATGAAGGCGACAAGTACGATTGTCCAATCAAAGATAACTGCAACAGCGAGCGCTGCAAGACCCTTCGTAATCTGAGCAACTGACTTGCCAAGTAACGCAATAAAGCCCGCTTCAAGCGTTGCCGTATCGCGAATAATTCGTGAGATGTATTCGCTCGGACCCTGCTGCACAACACGTGTAAGTGGGAGATGTAGCACATGGTCAAAGAGCCGTTGCCGAACCCGAGCGATCGTCAATGTCGCAAGGGTTTGGCTGATGTACTGGTGCAAGAAGTTGGCAGTGGCTCCAACAAGCGTCAAGAACCAAATGAAACAGATCAAGAGCAGCACACCGTCGAAACGCCCTTCGGGCAGAATGGCAACGAGGCCATCAGGAATATGCCAGAACCCGTTGGTCGAGTTGACGCTCTCTGCGAGTTGCCGCAGTCCTTGCCCGGTTTCTGGATGAAGGATCTGCTCGAGTACCGGACCAAGGCTCAGCAGGCCGATACCCAGGCCAGCGGCCGAAACAAAGGCCATCACCACAGAAAGCACTAGCATGCCGCGGTGCTCGAGAAGATGTTTTGCAAGTGTCCAGAATGGGGTCATACCTACGCAGTATCTCCGCTCGTGGGCTCGGCGTACAGCCGGGCCAGATTCTTCCAGAATCGAGGATAGCTCTTGGCTACGCACCCGGGGTCAGCGATGGTGATGCCGCCGCGCCGCAGGCCGAGTACTGCCATGGCCATCGCGATACGGTGGTCGTCCCAGGTCTGGATGGTCACAGGGGTGCTTGGCAGTGACACTGGCGTAATCAGCAGGTCGTTTCCTTCGATTTCAATATGTGCCCCGGCCCTCGCAAGCTCGCTTGCAATCGTCGACACACGATCTGACTCTTTGTCGCGGAGTGTTTCTAGACCGGTGAGCCGCGTGGGCCCATCGGCGTAGCATGCGGCAACGGCAAGTGCGGGCGCTGCATCTGGGAACCCGCTGCAATTCACCGATCCGGGAGATCGCAGCTGAGTGGGCCCGTGATACTGCCTTCGATCCTCAAGTGTGACCCCCATATTGAGAAGTGTCTTGATACCACCAAGGTCAGGCTGCCGATCATCGCTCAGACGAGACACCATGATGTGCGAGTTTGGCAATACAGCAGCAGCCGCTGCCCAGAACATGGATGAGCTTGCATCAGAAGCAATCCTTATGTCTGTAACACCGGATACCGAAGGCTTTACCTGCACGCGGCGCAGATGCCCGCCATCAAGCTCTACCTCAACGTCGATGCCCCACTGCGCCATCGCATCGAGTGTCATCAACACATACGGCTCGCTTGTTGGCACACCATCAAACACGAGTTCAAGACCGCCACGCATGTGGCTTGCCACAAGGAGCAATGCTGAAACAAACTGACTCGACCGTGTGGGAGCCACGACAAGGCGGCTCGTTGACCATTCGCCACAGTGCACACACAAAGGCAATCTGCCACATTCGCCCTGCTCATCAACGCGCACGCCAAGCTCGCGTAGCAACTCGACCATGTCCCCCATTGGCCTGCTCCGAAGCTGAGCACTGCCATCGACGACTGTACCCCGCGCAGGCCCATTGGCAGATTTTCCAACAAGACACGCAAGAGCGAGCATGAATCGGGCCGGCGTCCCGCCATGCCCAAGATCAACACATGCCCCATCAACTCTTAGCCCATTCGTGGCGTCGACATCAATCGCGTTGCCGCTCCACTGGACCGACGCCCCAACCGCGACAATAGCCTTGGCCAGCAACTCAGTGTCATCGCTTTGAAGTGCCCCATGCAGTGTCACGCAATGAGGCGAGAGCGCAGCGAGCACTAACGCCCGACAGGTCATGCTCTTGGATCCAGGGACATCAACGTTTGCCCGAACGCATGTTCTGGCGGTCCGTATCTGCAACGATTTCGGCTCAGTTCCCACGGGGCTCAGCCATCACGGCGAAATACCGCCACAATGTCCTCTACCGGCACGACGAAGAGACGGTTATCGCCTTCAAAGTCAACTGGTATGGCGTTCTTGGGGTTGAACAACACCTTGTCGTACTGAGAAATTGGCCAGCCGTCATCCATTTCGATCTGACCACTCACCGCGACCACCCGCCCAGTAATGGTCGGAATCTCAATCTTGTCGGGCAAATGAATGCCGGACTTGGTGGTCTTTCGATCCTCATCCTTACGCAGTAGCACGCGTAGGCCAAGGGGCTCAACAATTTCTAGTTTGACGGCGGTCTTCTTTGCACACATGGTCTGCACATTCTACGATCCTTCCACGCAAAAGGAGAGATCCATGCCAGACCGTCTCAAAGCTCTTGTACGTGATATCGCAGACTACCCACAGCCCGGGATCATTTTCCGGGACATTACCCCCCTTCTGAGAGATCGAGCAGGGCTCGCCTTGGCAGCCGAGCTCATGGTCAATCCTTTCCGAAATGACCATATTGACGTCGTTGTTGGGGCCGAGTCACGAGGTTTCATCTTTGGAACAATTCTTGCACGAGCGCTCAATGCAGGATTTGTGCCCATCCGTAAACCAGGCAAGCTGCCGTACGACACGCAGTCACGTGATTACGACCTGGAGTACGGCAGCGACACGCTAGAGATTCACACCGATGCCATCGAGCCCGGACAGCGAGTCCTACTCGTCGATGACCTCATTGCAACTGGGGGCACGATGGTTGCAAGCAAACAACTCGTTGATGCGCTCGGTGGAGAACTGGTCGGCATGAGCGTCCTGATCGAACTCGCAGCCCTCGGCGGTAGCGCACGACTCGCTCCACATCATGTCCACAGCGTCCTTCAGTACTGAAGAGCTGACTCGTTGACATCGAAAATTGGCATCTGAAATCTCGCTACAATACGTGCATGACTACAGCACAAGCCACCGAGACCAAAACTTCAGTCGATCCACTCGCGTTGCTCGATGTTGACCACGTTCGCTTTTTCGTGGGCAATGCCAAGCAGGCTGCGTTCTTCTATGCCTACACGTTTGGATTCATTATTGAACAAGTCGCAGACCTGACAACCGGCAGTCGTGAACGGGCACGATATCTGCTGACCCAAGGCAATATCCGACTGGTGCTTGAGACGCCTCTGTGCAAAGACGACCCTGCAGCAGATGAACTTCGCCGCCACGGCGATGGAGTAAAAGATATTGCGTTCACCGTCGCAGATGCCACAGCCGCATGGAAGCAAGCGGTTGCCAACGGTGGCGAGTCGGCCTATGAACCACTCACCATCTCTGATGACACTGGAACAGTGACAACTGCTGGCATAAAGACCTACGGCCGAGCTGTTCATTCATTCGTCAGCCGAACTGGCGAGTACGCCCTCGAGAACGTCAAGAAGGGCGGCAAGTTTGAACCTTCCTTCAAATTCACTCAAGACCTCTCAATCAATGAATACAACAGAGAGAATCCCTGTGGACTGATGTTCCTCGATCACTGCGTTGGCAATGTCGACCAAGGCAAGATGAACTACTGGGTCCAGTGGTACGAAGACACGCTTGGCTTTGCCATGTTCAAACACTTCGACGATGCCGACATTTCAACAGAACATTCAGCGCTCATGTCGAAGGTCATGGCCTCGGGCAACAACTTGATCAAGTTCCCGATCAATGAACCCGCCGAAGGCAAGAAGAAGAGCCAGATTCAGGAATACCTTGAATGGCACGATATGAGCGCCGGTGTGCAACATCTTGCATTTAGAACCAACGACTGCTTGGCCTCGGTCGCCGAACTTCGCCGCCGTGGCGTTGACTTCCTTCGTATTCCTGATGAGTACTACGAGGAGGTCTGGGCTCGAGTCGATCGATGCCTCACTGAGCACGGACTAGAAGGCGTACGAGAAGACCACGAGCGCATCAAAGATCTCGGCATTCTTGTCGACGCCGACGACGAGGGGTACTTGCTCCAACTCTTCACCAAGCCACTTCAAGATCGGCCAACACTCTTCTTTGAGATCATCGGGCGCCGAGGCAGCCAGTCATTTGGGAAGGGCAACTTCAAGGCACTGTTTCAGTCACTCGAACTTGAGCAAGAACGACGAGGCAATCTCTAGCGATCACACTTCTTCTGCAACAAAGATGCGCCAAGTTGCGTAGAAGCGAGGCTCTTAACGATGACCTCAGCAGCGTGACCAGTTCCATAAGGATTGACCATCCCGCTAAGCGTGTTCCGAAACGCCAGACCCATAGCATGATGAATCGCTGCTTGTATTTCTGACACGTCCGCTGCGCAATCGACCACATTCCTCGCCCGCGTCCGGCCCTGCTGCCGAACGCCCACGTTCACTGCAGGAATTCCAAATGACGCAGCCTCCATGATGCCGCTCGATGAATTTCCAGCAATACATGCAGAATCTCGCAACAGAGCCCAGTACACCAAGTGGTCAAGATTGACCCTGAGCACGGCATCACTACGGCGAGCGCAGATGTCCTGCGCCAGTTCAATAATGCGCTCATATCCAGCATCTGCATTGGGAAAGCAAAATACAAGTGGTGCAGGGCAGACTTGAATGGCATCAAAGAAGACACTTGCTTCATCTGTTGTGTCTCGATGAATCGTCGTCGGATGAAAGGCAACAACAATAGGCTTGGGCTCAAGAGACATGCCAATTGCGGATTCAACTTCACTGCGACATGGCAGCGTGTCAATCACCAAGTGATCAAGCGACGGAGCACCCGTCACGAGCACTCTCCACGGCTCCTCCCCCATGGCAATAACTCGCGCCTTCGCATCATGCGTTGGCACATAATGCAAGTGGCTCATCTTGGTCAGCGCGTCCCGAACCTGCTGATCAATCGCCCCCTCACTAATTTCACCACCCTCAATATGAGCGATCGGAATCCGCATCGCCAGAGCTGCCGAAGCAGGCGCAATCATTTCAAACCGGTCCGCGATCAGAAGCAGAATGTCCGGTCTCAATGTCTGCAGTGCTTGAGCAAATCCTATCGTTGCTTGGCCAATACCTTCTGCCATACCACTGTCTGAATCATCAGCGGCGAGAAACGGAATTTCTGCCGCC
>CAVOCO010000017.1:0-10428 GCA_963694215.1 Phycisphaerae bacterium | reverse complement strand
GCCCAGACTCCACAACCGCAAAGCCCATCTCAAGACCACGCTGTTTCCAGAGGTCAAACGTGGCTGGGGGGACCCAGCGATCGATTGGCAGGTGGTTGTGGGTGGGCTGGAGATACTGCCCGATGGTCAAAATGTCGGTTTTGGCTCGATTACGAATATCCTGCATCGTGGCGACGATTTCATCGTCACGCTCGCCGATCCCGACCATGAGGCTTGTCTTGGCCATCAATCCATGCTCATGTATTCGGGTGAGCACCTCGAGCGAGCGCTCGTAGGCGGCCTGGGGCCGCACGGCGGGATGCATTCGGGGGACAGTTTCGACGTTATGGGACAGAATGTCAGGTTGGGCGTCCATGACGACTCCGAGGTCATCTGCATCGCCCTTAAAGTCGCCCACCAATGCTTCAAGCGACATAGTTGGGCATGCAGCCTTTGTGCGGCGAATTGTCTCAGCCCAGATCGCAGCCCCGCCATCAGGCAGATCATCGCGGTCGACTGAGGTGATAACAACGTGTCGCAGACCGGCTTCCGAGAGCATCTCTGCGACCCGTCGCGGTTCGTCAAGGTCTGTTTCAGACGGTTTTCCCGTCTTGACATTGCAGAATCCGCAGGCGCGGGTGCATGTGTCGCCAAGCACCATGATGGTGGCGGTGCCCCGGGACCAGCAGTCACCGATATTTGGGCACGATGCTTCTTGGCACACCGTATGAAGCCCGAGTTGTTTAAGTTTGTCTCGCAGCTTGACATACGCGTCGCCGCCAGGCACTTGAGCGCGGATCCAATCGGGCTTTCGGCGGACCGCCAGCGAGCTGGCAGTATTATTATCGAGGACCATCCCGCTGAGATTGACAATCGATTCGTGGTTGGTTCCTCGCGCAGTATCGCCGCCAAGTGGGCGTGGATGCCGCGGCGAAGATGGGGGAGTGTGTCTCATGTTGGCAGTGTACCGAGCAAGCGAGCTCATCTGCCGATAACGGTATGTCGTTGGTGCAGGCTTGGAGTTCATTCATTGCAGTAAAAATGGCGATTGAAGTTGACCGAGACCCCCCTACAGAGTCGATGATTGAAGGCTACGAAGCCGGTACAGTAAAGTGCTTCTCGGATACAGTTACATCGCACACGTACCGTGGATGGGGTTTTTGGAGACTCAGTTGTGAGTAAAGGCATGGTTGAACGCACTGCTCTCGACGGATTGCCCCGCGGACTGTGGCCGTTGGCCATGCTCCTGCTGGCCTTTTTGGCGGGCGGCTGTGAAGTCAATAGCTTTTTTGACCCCTCCAAGACGGGGTATTTCGGCACGACACCGATCACAATGCCCGTTCTCGATCGTATTGCAGCGATTGAGCCAAGTACTGACTTGTGGGGCGAAACATCGCAAGTATCAGCCGCCGACTTGGTGCCAAGCAATATCTCGTATCGGCTGCATCCAGGTGATGTGATCGATGTGCAAATCTACGAGTTGTATACGCCAGGGCAGTTTTATCCGGTCACAACTCGTATAGATCAGGGCGGGTTGATTCACATTCCGGATGTTGGCCCGGTAACCGCTGCTGGCCTGACAGTGCCCCAACTTCAGCAAGAAATCATCGCGCGTCTTGCCAAAGAAGTGATGAAGAATCCTACGGTGCAGGTCAACGTCGTGGAAGGCGGAGCATTGGCGTACGTGTTGTATGGCCATATCAACCAGCCCGGCCGATTTACATTGCAGGACCCCACATTGCGGTTGCTTGACGCCCTCGCGATGGCGGGTGGTGTGCCACTTTCGACCCGACGTGTGTATGTGGTTCGCCAAGTAGCCATTAATGCGGCCATGCGTCCGCAGTGGGATCAGGGTTCGGAGGCAGCGAAGACTTCACCGAAGAAGTCGCCACCTGTCGACCTTGAGTCGTTGATTAATCAGCTGCAGGGTGACGGCAAAAATCCTGCTGTCACACCCGCCCCCCCAAGCTCAAGCCCAGGCGCATGGTCCAAGGCAGGAGATCCACCAATTGATGTTGAGGATGTCTCGCCAGCGAATATCAAACTGCCGAGCGTGCAGGGTGGTGCTGGTGAGGCAGAGGGCTTTTCGAGCCCCTTCCTCTATCTCCCAGACAAAAAGCAGTGGGTTCGCTCGCAGCCGGCAGCGCAGGGTGACGCGATGAGCAAGACAGGTGATGCAGCTCAGAGTGCCGCCCTTTTGGTCGAGCGTGTCATTGAGGTGCCGTATCAACGGCTTGCCCACGGCGACACTAGCCTGAATCTCATTGTTCGAGCTGGCGATCAAATCTATGTCGACGGGCCACCCACGGGCTATGTTTACATTAGCGGTGAGATTAACGCGCCGAATGCCTATCCGCTTCCTGCCGCAGATCCACTGACGTTGAGTAGATTCATCGCGATGGCCGGCGGTCTTGGCGCTCTAGCAATTCCAGACCGGGTCGATTTGGTTCGACAGGTTGATGAGGGTCGTGAGGCCACTATTCGACTCAATCTTGGTGCAATTCGAAGACGAACCGAACCAGACGTGATCATGAAGCCCAATGATCATGTGCTCGTTGGCACTAACTGGTTCGCTTACCCGCTCGCTATCTTTCGCAACGGACTTCGGATGAACTATGGATTTGGTTTTCTTCTCGACCGAAACTTCGGTAACGATGTGTTTGGCGCACCGCCAAGCAATATCGGGAATTGATGTGATCGGCACGACGGCCCGCACAGCGGGAAGGCCATCGCGACGAATATGACCAACTTAAAGACCACTTTAGACACGAGTCGCGTCTACACGCCCTCTAGCCAGACCTTGGTGCTCGCTTCGAGCATCATGTTGGCGCTCTTCGTATGGATGTTCTGGTCATTTCTTGAGCGACAAGTTCGGTTTGCGGTTGAGTACCAAGCCGACTGGGGGCACACGTTGGTGATCCCGTTTATTGCGGGATGGTTTGTATGGCTCAATCGCGATCGCATCTTGGCGAACCCTTTCAGACCAAGCTTGGCTGGAATTGTGCTTGTTGTACTCGGGGTGATGTGGTTCAGCATGGCTGCGATTGGTCCGGCAATCATGCGACATCACAACTTGATGGGCATGGGCGTGGGGATGGTCATCTTTGGCCTGATCCTCGCGATGTGCGGATGGCGTGCGATGCGGTGGCTGTGGTTCCCAGTTGTCTACCTCATTATTTTTAGCCAGACGATTTCAGATCGTTTTCTTGATTTGGTGACCTTTGAATTGCAGGGCATCGCGACCATCGGTGGTGAGATTGGCCTCGGACTGATCGGCTATGACGTGGCCCGTGAGGGTCATACGATTACGATTTTCTACGACGAGCGAATTGTCCCGATCAACATCGCAGAAGCCTGTTCAGGCATGCGGATGCTGGTGGCCTTCCTGGCCTTGGGCGTTGCGATGGCATATCGAGGACTTGATACGTGGTGGCAGCGTGTCATCCTGGTACTCATGGCCTTTCCGACGGCGATCTTCGTCAATATTCTTCGGGTGATGACGCTCGGCATACTCGCAACCTTTGATTCCAATTTGGCAGCGGGCGATTTTCACTCGATGATCGGGCTGCTCTGGCTTATGCCTGCATTCTTTATCTACCTTGGCATTATGTGGGTGATGCGGCACTTGTTGCTGGAGAGTGATGACAATGACGCCGAGTCTCCACCAAGTGCTCCCGCAGCGGTCCGATTCGACCGCAAGATCATCGGCGTATTCATTGGGTGCATTGTGGTACTTGGCATTGGCAAGGTTGCCTTTACGCAAGGGGCGGTCTGGTTGAATGTGTACCTCAAAACCGAAGCGGTCCCACTGCGGCGTTCGCTCTCGTTGATTCCATCGGCGGTTGGCCCATGGCGTTCAGTGCGTGATGTTCGATTCGATGCCGCCATGGTGGAGCAACTTGGCACGCCAATGTATTTGACTCGAACTTATGTCGATTCAGAGGGCAACCATGCTCACGCGATGCAGCTACACATCGCGTATTACACAGATCAGATTGACGCCATTCCTCACGTGCCCGACAACTGCTTAACCGCTGCCGGTTTGTCGCAGCGGACGTCCGACCCAAGCAATGTTCCTGTAGTAGGTTTGTTGGAGACGTGGACAGACGATCCAGATCATCAACTCGATGACACTCCATATCCCATTGCGACCGTGCACGACTCACTGCTTGACACGGATGTTGATGTGCGTATGCCAACTGGGGAACCGCTTGTGAGGTACATGGAGTTTCTCGATCCAGCTCATCCAGATCGTAGGCTCCATGCGGGCTATTTCTTTGTTGCAAATGGTCGATGGAAGCCATCGCCAGCTGGAGTGAAGATGGCTGCGTTTAGTGGCGGCGATCAATATTCGTATTACTGCAAGGTGCAGATCATTACTGAGGGCGACTCGGGGTACGACCAAGTTGCCTTCTTTGCAGACCTTGAACCATTCCTATCTAACGTCCTGCCAGAAGTGATGCGTAGCATCGCCGACTGGACCGAAGTGACGGCCACCACAAACTTAAATCAATCAGAATGAGAGTGCTATGAGTACTAATAAGAAGTCAAAGAGACGGAGCAAGAAGAAGCGCAAACTCAATACGCGGTTGCTTACTATTGCCTCCCTCGTCACTGTCATATTAATTGGCGTTGTGGGCGGTCTTGTTTACCTGAAGTTCAAGGGCGGCGTTACGCGAAATATGGCTGCTGCGCAGGCGTATCTCGAAGAGGGTCGGCATACCAAAGCACTCCGAAGCGTTGGCAAGGTGCTGTACAGCGAGTCGGGCAACCAAGACGCTCATGAGCTTCGCATTGCGATCTACGAAGACATGGTGCCGACAACGAATGAGCGGGCCGCATCGCTGTACCGCGAATACATTGGCGCGATCTCGCAGCATGCGCAGTTCACACCGAAGAGCGAAGAACTCGCCGAGCGGGTGCTCGGGGAATTGTGGATCGCGGCGATGGCGCGGGATGTCGTCCCGCTGTGGCGCATGCTTGAGACAACAGCCAAGCAGATAAGGGCTCGATTCAAGGTTGGATCGCCGGCGTATGGCGAGGCAACGTTCATGCTTGGCATGGCGAGAATGCGTTTGGGACAAAGCAACTTTCTTGGCGATGTCGATCAGACAGGCCATGTGCGATTTCCAGGTGAGGCTGAACTGACTGAGTTCATCGGACTCGAGCCCAACAGCGATCGTGGCAACGCTGCGATTGCATTTGGCAGGATGGCTGTGGCTCGCCAGCTTGGCGTCAAGGGGCAGGAACAGCAAGAAATTCGCAACTTGAAAATGGCTCAGGCGTCATATGACCAAGCTATGAAGGCTAACCCGGAGGGGCCAGCCACGTTGCTTGCTGTTATTCGACACCTCTTCATTCATGAGTTGATGTCTGAACTTCGATCGCCCGGTGGAACCGATGAACTTAAGATCAAGCTCTCCGAACTCAATACGCATCTCATCGAGGCCGAGCGTGTCATATCGGCCATGGATGGCGTAGAGCGGCACCAGGTTATTGAGCTCGCTCGATTCCTTCAATTGATTGACCTCGAAAACGGTCATGAGCGGGCCGCCGCCGTATTGGATCTGTGGGTGAGAGATCACCCGCTCGATCTCAATGTGCGAATCTTGCTTGCGGTAGAGTTGCAGGCGATTGGCCGTTTGGATGAGGCTGAGGCTTTGACACGAGGCGTTGTGGATTCTGAGCCACTTCGCGTTTCACTTGCTTCAGATCGCCAACATATGGATCGGATGTATGCCGCGACCATTCTGTTTGGCATCATTAGCGATCGGCGCGATGAGGCAGACACGGCATTGCTCAAACGCGATGCCGAGGAGGTCCGCGACACAGCGGTGGATCTTCTTGGCGGCGATTCTGAGAATTCAATTATTCTCCAAATGAACGCGCATCTCGCCTACGCCGCAGGAAACTACTCCAAGGCCGTGAGTGCATTTGAGCGGGCGTACCGACTCAACTCAAAAATGCCCGTACAGTTTCTTCGTGAGAATGCTGATGCGCTTGAGCGGATCGGGCAGGGAGGCACGGCGGTCAAGCGGCTTGAAGCGACCATTTTAGCTGAGCCGCGAAGCGTTGGGAATCGATTGCTGCTCGCCGCATTGCATGGACGAATGCGAAACCCGGAAGCTGCATTGGTAGCACTTGAATCCTTGCCAGTGGATGTGCGAGAAAACAATCTGCAGGTTGTTCAACTTGAGCAGTCACTGCGAATTTCAATGCTGGATGAGTCGGAGCGGCTTGAAGAGGCTTTGGCTGGGGACGACCTGGTGATGCGAGCCATTGTCAGAGCGGATCAGCTGGATAAGAATGATCAACTCAATGAAGCCAAGGAATTGCTCGCTACGTTGAAAGCAGATGGACACGAGGATGATGTTCGCTTGTTGATTGCGCTTGGGCAAGTCGAGTTGCGCCTCGGGAATCGCGAGGCTGCGCTGGCCATCATTGAGCAAGCCGCCGCTATTCAGCCAGACAACCACCAAATTGAAAATATGGTGCTGGGCTTGTCCTCGGACGACCCAATCGAGGTATTGCAAGGAATAATTGAGCAGCAATATCCTGAGGGCGAAGAGCGAACCGTTGCGTGGTTCCTTGCGCTTCAGGCTCTTGCACTAAACGAAGAGCAAATTGCAAAAAGAACGAGCAATACTGACGAAGATCGATCAGCGAAAGCGAGTGAGACAGCCGATCGGGCCCGGTCGGAGGCTGCCCCACTTGTTGATGTTGTCAACGCGGCATCAAGCACTAATCCACAGGCGTTCGGGTACAAGTTTGATCAGCTTTTAAAGAATGAACAGTTTGCAGAAGCTGAAGCGTTGTTGCCAATTGCCCGTAAGAATGACTGGGGCCAGACGAAAGGCAATCTTGCTGAAGCGAGCCTCTTGATGGCACGCGGCCGAGCTACTCGCGCAGCCGGTGGAGATGGCATGCAATATTTTGCCCGCGCGGCTGCTGCGGGGAGGCGTGCGACAGATGTGGCGCCCTGGCGTGGCGTCACGTGGCAAACGCTAGCTGAGGCGATGTTGGAAGTCGGCAACCTTGAAGAAGCGAGGCTTGCGTACGCGCAGGTCATTCAACGCGACCCTTCTGATGTGGAGTCCACTCGTCAACTGGCGGCGCTGCATCTGAGAGAGGGCGGAGAAAAATCCCGGGCTGTTTCGCTCTTGGCAGATGCATCGCGACGTGATCCTTCGAATGCAAGTTTGCGTGAAGCGTGGCTGCGGATCGAAGCGGCTCACGGCAACAAGGCCCTCGCGCTCGGGGAGCGATTTCGTTCATGGAAGAAAAACCCATCTGACCGCCAAGCAGCCTTGTGGTACGCCGTGCTGGTGGCTGCGCTCCCCGTCGATCGCGCGTATGTGTTGGACAAGGAAGGCGAACCGTCCCTATCAGGTCGAGAATGGCTCCAGATGAGTACTGCGCAGCAGAAGACGGCGTTGGAGTTGCTCAAAAAGAAGTGGCTCCTGCAGATTGATGAAATCACTGAGGTTCTTGCTCAATCTCCTAACAGCACGTTCCGTGAGGCATTACAGCACGCCACCGTGCTGCGGGAATCCGGCCGCCAGGATGAACTGGCTGAGTTACTTCAGACATGGCTTGATCAACAGAAGGACGCTCAATACGTCACCAAGCAAGCCATACAAGCGGCGCGTTTCTTGGGATCCTCAGATCGATTTTGGGAAGCCAAGATCATGCTTGATCGGTATCGCGACGCGCAGGACCCAGCTGTCATGGAAGTAGACGCCGCGATTGGCGACATGTTGCATGCCAGCGGATTATGTAATGAGGCCTTGCCCTACCTCATATCGGTTGGCGAAGCAACAGGATCGCTCGCCATGCGACTGCGTGCAGCTGACTGTCTGCTGCGATTGCAGCGGTTGGATGAGGCTGAAGAAGTTGTATTTCTTCTTAAATCAGAGTATCCAGAGGATTACAAAATCCAGATGCTGATTGCTGGTTTCCATCGTGGCCGCGGTGTCGTGGCTGAATCGAGCGGTGACGTCGAGAATTCCATGACTCACCGTGCAGCATTCCGAGATGCCCTTGAGCAGGCGAGTGATATGGACCCCACGCGAACATTGCCCTTCGTGCAGCTTGTTGAAAGTCTTGTCATTGAGTATCGGCGGACACTAGATCGGCAGCATCTCGAAGAGGCCACCCGCTATCTTGAAGCGGCTTCACAGATTGGATCCTCGTCTCAGCTTGTGCTGCAGCAGGCCGATGTGCAAGAAGCACTCGGCGATCCTCGGCAAGCGGTGCTTGATCTCGAAGAATACCTTCGCCAGAGTCCACAAGATAAGAAGGTTCGAGCGCGGCTTGCCCAGTCCTTTGTAACGGCGGGCATGCCCGGCCGTGCGATCGACACGATCGAACAGGCCATTGCCGTCAATCCACGTGATCCCTATTGGCACGGACTACTTGGCGACCATCTTCGTCAATCAGGCACAGACTTTAGCCGTGCGATGACGCACTACATCGATGCGTGGGAGATTGAGCCATCGCGGCGACGCCTGACGGCCTTGGTGGAGGCAACACGCACGACCGAAGCGTGGGACTATGAGGCTGCTATTGAAGCCA
Source organism: Phycisphaerae bacterium (assembly GCA_963694215.1). Classification (GTDB taxonomy): domain Bacteria; phylum Planctomycetota; class Phycisphaerae; order Phycisphaerales; family SM1A02; genus UBA12567. The sequence continues at coordinate 1,875 of CAVOCO010000017.1, read as the reverse complement.
TACGGAAAGACCAAGAATTGACGGTGAGCGATCCGCAAATCATTGGACTTCGAGCGCGGGCAGAAGCCGGTCTTGGGCAATCTTCCCGAGCGAGAGAATCGCTTCGGGAGGCCTACGCGCTGTACACCGCGGCGATCGCAACCGATGAGATTGCAGACACCTTCCTTGAGAATTGGTATGCAGATCTGTATGTAATATTCCCTGATGGAGATGGTGTCGAGGCGTTGGAGCTTCGGAATGAAATTGTCGGCGACTCGCCAAATGTTTGGGATCAACGTGGTCTTGCCCGTTTCTATGGCTGGCGAGGCGGGGATGACATGTCTAAGGCGGAGTCGATTCAGTCGTCTGTGATTGCGTTACAGGATGCTGAGTACTTGCTCGATGATCTTCATCGCCTTGGTTCCTATCAGCTTGGAGCTAAAATGCACACCAAGGCAGTGGAGACCTTCAAGCAGATTCTCGAACTCAGGCCCAATGATGCCATATCACTCAATAACTATGCATACTTGCTTGCGACGATACTTAATGATCCCGAAGCTGCCGAGCCATTTTCGCTACGGGCGGTCGCATTGCGGCCTCGTGAAGCCAGCTTTATTGACACGATGGCATCGATCCAACTCCAATTAGGTAGACATGAGGCAGCATTGTCGAGCTTGATGACTAAACTCTCATTGCAGCCAAACAATGCTGCTCTTTTACAGCTGATCGCACGCACGCTTGTGGATGATCTCGGCCGGCCTGGCAAGGCGTTCCCGTTTGCGAAAAAGGCGCTCGATCTAGATCCAAGAGGGGCAGAGGCATTGGATCTTGCCGGTTGGATTGCATGGAAGGCTGGCCAGCAGGCCAAGGGTCGTGATTGGGTTGGCCAGTCGATTCGGCGGCAGCCAACTGTCATGGCCCACCTTCATATGGCTCAGATTCTCGCTGGTGCCAACGAGATGGCCCAGGCGAGGGATCATTTGCGGCAGTCGGAGAACATGGCCACTGATGAATCAATGCGGGACAAAATCAAGACGATTCGGCGCGATTTCGACGACAATAGCTGATACTTCGGACAGAGTTTCACCATGAACATTCAAGGATGAATATGCAAAGCCCACCAGGATCCCAGCGACCTCGTCAATCTTCGCCGCCGCAGCGGCGGCCGAGCATTGACCCTGTGCGTGTTGTGCGGCAGCACATCATCGGTCTCCTTGCCGCAGTCATCATTGGAGCCGTTCTCGGTGGCATTGCTTTCGTCGGGTTCATGCGGTTCTATCCGCTGTATACATCTGAAATTCTGTTTGAAGTCCGCCCCGGCTTGATTGACTCTACCGAGATTGGCACTGCCGGAACACTGAAGGACGATGAGGTCGAACGAATCGGCCGAACCCAGACGGCAATGCTGATGCAACGGGAAGTCTTGATGGCAGCCGTTGAAAATCCACAAGTGCGTGATACCAGTTGGCTGGAGACATGGTTTATTGATGCCCAGACGGGTCAGCCACTGTATGCGCAGGCCGTAGATGATCTTGAGGATTACATCAAAACGCCGATTATCCGAGGCACCAATCTCTTTGCCATCCGCTGGTCGTGGCATGTGCCGTCAGATGTGCCCAAGGTTTTGAACTCGATTGCAATGGCCTACACGCGCAGACTCAAGGCACTCGATGAGCAGCAATTCAGCGACAACGAGGCGTTGTTTGATACACAGCTCAGCTACATTCAAATGAGTCTTCAGGGGCTTGGTGAAGACATCCACGCCTTCATCCTCGGCAAGGGCATCACCACTCTTGATGATCCACGCTTCTCGCAGGCTTCGATTGAAGTTGAGTCATTGTCTAAGAATCTCTCCGAGCTCACGCAAGATTTCACTTCAGTTCAGACTCGTTACCA
>CAVOCO010000016.1:0-10545 GCA_963694215.1 Phycisphaerae bacterium | reverse complement strand
TTTGGCTTCTGTTACGCCATATCGATTAGACGAACATCGATTTCTCAGAACTGGATCACTCTAAAGAGTGCCAAACAGTACTAGTCCACTCACGCTTGGTGGATACCACGCACTCACACCCGAATCGTATTGCAGAGGACTACCCAAAGTAAAGCGCCACTTCTAGCTCGGCACACACTCCCAACCATATGACATACCGGGCCGCGGGGCAGATACCCATCCACATATATGACCGATGTGCCGCCACGGACTGGCCATCTTCGCAGCAGAACTCGCGCCAATTCGCACGACCCCCAATTACCACGTACGAGAGTGGGGATCCCGAAGACATGACAAACTATATGATTCAAAATAATGAATCCGATTTCGGCTCACAATTTGAGTCATACAGTCCGCCATAAAGGAGAGTCGCTTGATCCGATCCCACTGGTTCAATACCGCAGCACTCAGCACTGCACTCGTCATGGTCGCCGGGTGCAAGACGACCTATAGCGACAAGGATGTGCACTGGTTGAGTATCGACGAGGCCAAAAAAGCCATGACGGAATCAAGCGGTTCTTGGCTCTCTGAGCCCAAGAAGAATGTGTGGATCGATCCACGCGATGCAGTTTTTTATCGTGTTGGACATATTCCTGGCGCACTCAATGTGCAGCTGTCTGACCCAGATGCAATCAGTCGGCTTGATGGGTACGGTCTATTTATTGTCTATGGTGAGGGCTACGAAGCACCCATAGCCGATGCCATGATCAAGACTCTGCTCAAGGGCGGGCAAAAGCACGTCAAGGGTCTTCAGGTTGGCTATGACGGATGGCTAGAAGCCCGCCAGTCCACCGAGCTAGGCGATGACGCCACGCGAGCGGCCAGCACAACGACGACCGACCGATGGCAACGGCAGCCCGTAAACAATGAGTAGCCCAGATTTCGACGTACACGCGATCGACTTGTGTCATCGCACCATCGCCGGATCCATTGGTTCGTGGGCTGTTGAAGGGCCTGGTGGTTGGGTTGTTATTGAATCGGGACCAGCCTCGACATGGGAAGCGCTCGAACAGGGCCTCTTGCATCTTGGTGTCAAGGCATCAGATGTCTCCGCGCTCTTGCTTACGCACATTCACCTCGATCATGCTGGGGGCGCCTGGAGATTCTCAGATCTAGGTGTACCAATCCATGTGCATCACGTTGGAGCGCCGCACATGATTGATCCGTCCCGGCTCGAACGCAGCGCACGCCGTGTCTATGGCGATCGATACGACACGTTGTGGGGCGCCATGAATCCGTGCGCTGCGCACCTTGTCCACGCGACCAACGATGGGGATGTGATCGAAGCGGGTGGCCTTCGGTTTCAAGCCATCGAAACACTCGGCCATGCCAACCACCATCACGCGTGGCATGTTCTGGAAAGTGGCGATCTCTTTACCGGTGACGCGGTAGGTATGCGCGTACCAGATACAGATTGGATTACCGTGCCGATGCCGCCTCCTGAATTTGATCCGGTCGTCTGGAATGCGACGATCGATCGAATTGAAGCTGGGCCGTGGAATCTATTCCACCTCACACACGGTGGCACGGTCACAGATACCCAGTCGCATCTCATGCAGTTGCGGGAGTCACTCTCAAGCCAATATGACTGGATCGCGCAGTCACAAGACGATGTAGATCGATGGGAAACCTACTGCGGCATCCTTCGGGCCTCCGCCGACCAATACGACGTCTCAGAATCACTCTTCCGAGATCACGCAAGCCCCGCTCGCCTCAATATGAATTTTGGTGGCGTGGATCGTTATGTGGAAAAAATGAAGGCGCAGGCTATCAAATAGCCTCATTCTTGTGCTGTGTCACACAACGCACGAATTGTCTCGTATGTGTATTGGTACTTTAATTAAACCGATCACCCACGCATGAGCAACCATGTTGAAACAATTCTCCATTCTTGTACTCTTGATACCCACGCTCGGCCTCATGGCCGCAGCCCCGCGGTCTTCCGGTACGGAATCTCTTCAGGGCCTTGGCTCGTGGAGCGGCGTGAGCGAGGTTCGGCTTGGCAAAGGACGAACCATTCGCCCTTCAATGCCGCTGCAGCTTGAGATGAGTGCGACCGGTCGCGCTACTGCTTCACTCGCAGACGATCCAGACGGGTCGGTTGTGTTGCAACAGTGGAAGGGACACATCCGCGGCGTTGTTCGTTCAACAAAACACGGAACATTCGTTATTCAACGCACGCCTGATGGATTCAGTCGTGTGATCGAACTAGATCCAACCACACTCGTCGGATGCGATGCGACCAAAGCACTTAATCCGGCAGCCGACGGTGATGGTGGAGATCCCGCAGCATCACCACCACCACCAATGGATGGCGATGCGCCGGATGGAGATTCCGGTGGCGTGGTTGACGTCTTCGTCGCCTACACCACGCTCGCCCGTATCAACGCAGGAAGCGGAGATGCGATGGAGACTGCAATTCGCGGATGGGTCAACGAGAGCAACGATGTCTATCGAGATAGCGAATCGTCTGTCCGTATTCGACTCGTCGGCACCAATGAAATTTCTTATGGCGAATCTGGTTCATTTACGAATCACCTCACTCGGCTTGCATCAACAAGTGATGGAATCATGGACGATGTTCACACCTGGCGGACCAATACTGGCGCTGACATCGTAGCGCTCATCGTGACTGATAGTTCATCATGTGGAAATGGGTACACCATTAAGAATGATGTCACTGGAGCGGCGGGCAGCGCGTTTGTAGTGATTCGGGACTACTGCGCCGACGTGCAGTACTCATTCACACATGAACTCGGACATGTGATGGGATGCTGCCACGATGCTGCTCACCCAGGATCATGCGCGGGGGGCAATAGCTTGTATCCGTACAGTTTCGGTCACCGATTCACCGGAGATAGTGATGACTGGCGGACAGTCATGGCCTATACCGATGGTGATGGCGATCCAATACCAACGACGTACTACACGCGAATTGGTCAATTCTCCAACCCAGATGTGTCCTACGACAATGAGCCGACAGGTTCGGCAACTGCCGACAATGCCGCTACACACGACGCCATGCGATCGGTCACCGCGGCCTACCGAACTGCCATTACCCCAATCACCTGCCCTGGTGATCTTGGCGAAGACGCAGTTGTGTCGGTCGATGATCTGCTCGTCATGCTTGAGTTGTGGGGATCGGTCGACCCCGCGGACACATCGTCACTCGCGGCAGACCTCAATGGCGATGCCCAAGTCGACACATCGGATCTGCTGGTCTTGATCATGGAATTTGGCCCCTGCCCAGGTGGGTAGATCGCACAATCATGGCCGCGTAGGTCGACTGTCCGCTCAAAGAAATAACCACTGTGCGTGATAATGAGGGGCCCACTACTGCCCATGAGCCGCATTGTGCCACCGATCTGCCTCAAATCACCCTCATCAGCGGATCCATCCTTGCGGAACCCTCGTAGTCAACGTACGTTGGAGAGTCCAATATTGGGCGTCGTGCGCTGTTTTTGCGCCGCGCCGCCTTGAGTATGTTCACCGTGATCCGCAAGAGGAGAGGTCTTATGTTTCGCACCGCCGCCATCGCCTGTATCGCAGGCCTCAGCATCGCTACCGTTGCCCCGCACGCCACAGCCGGAGGTACCGCTCTGACTAGCCAGCGGCTGATCACTGGTCTAGCCCGACCAGTCTTTGTCTGCGCCGCCCCTGGTGACAGCGATCGCATCTTCATTGTCGAGCAACGAAGTGGGAGTACTGGGCGAATCCGCGTCTTTGACCTCACGACCAACTCCCTACTCAGCACGCCATTCCTGAGCATGACGGTCAGCACGGGCAGCGAGCAGGGCTTGCTTGGCATGGCCTTTCATCCCGACTACGCAAACAATGGGTACTTCTTCGTCAACTACACAAACTCAAGTGGGACGACTGTCATTGCTCGTTATCAGGTTTCAGGGAGCAATCCAAACGTAGCAAACTCTTCTTCAGCACAGACTGTGCTGACGATTAGCCAGCCCTACACCAACCATAATGGTGGGTGCATTCAGTTTGGGCCTGACGGGTACTTGTATATTGGCACAGGCGACGGTGGCAGCGGCGGCGATCCTGGAGACCGCGCTCAAGACATCACAGACCAGTTGCTTGGCAAGATGCTTCGTATCAACGTCGACTCGCTTCCCTACACCATCCCAGCGAGCAATCCGTTCGTTGGCACGACTGGTGACGACGAAATTTACTCGTACGGTTGGCGTAACCCGTGGCGATTCTCATTCGATGGCCTCACTGGCGATTTCTATTCCGCAGACGTTGGTCAGAATGCCTGGGAAGAAGTTGATGTCGTCGGTGGTGGCGATGGGATCGGTGGCAACTTTGGATGGCGCTGCTACGAGGGCGACCACACATACAACACCAGTGGGTGCCCAAGTGCTAGCACCATGATCTTCCCTGTCCACGAGTATGCCCAAGGCGGCTCGCCGTATCGCTGCTCCGTTACGGGCGGCGTCGTGTACCGCGGGTCAGAAATTCCTGACCTTCAGGGCACCTATTTCTTCGGTGACTACTGCTCGAACCAGATTTGGTCATTCGTTTGGGACGGTGGCGGTGGCATCAACAGCCTGCAAGATCGCACAAGCGAATTAGCCCCCAATGCTGGTTCTATCGGTTCCATCTCTAGCTTTGGCGAAGATGCCGATGGCAATATTTACATCTGCGACCTCGGTGGCGAAGTCTTTGTAATTCAAGCAGACGCTCCAGACGGCGCATGCTGCGTTGGCACGTCGTGCATAACCATTACACAGGCCAATTGTGATAATGGTGGCGGCATCTACCTTGGCGACTTCGTCGAATGCTCCGCCGACATCTGCTTTCCGGCCCCTGACAATGACAACTGCGACAACGCACTCTCAGTTGGCTCAGGCAACAGCAACTACACCACCCAGTACGCCACCGACAGCACCAACACAGACTGCTCTATCGGCAACGATGTGTGGCTGAGCTACACGGCGGACTGCACCGGCACATTGCTGGTATCAGCTACTGGCGATTTCTTCAACGACATCAGCGCCGTGTACGCTGGATGTCCAGCGAGTGCCGGGCAGGCGCTGGGTTGTGGTGAAAACTCGTATATCATTGCATGCACGAGCGGCACTGATTACCTCATCCGAATCGGGTCCGCCGACGGAACCACTGGAACTGGCTCGGTCAACATCAACTGCTTCCCATCCACGACCTGCGACGGTGACTGCAATGGTGATGGTCAAGTCAACGTGGATGATGTCCTTGAATTACTTGGACAGTTCGGTACTGACGGTGAATGTGACACCAACGGCGATGGCACCATCGGCGTAGATGACCTCCTTGCCCAAATCGGCAATTGGGGTCCGTGCTGATCCCGCGGATTCAGCGGTCTACTCCGCTGCTTCCCTCTCCATCTCACTAGAACCAACCTCCACATCGGCCCCTTCATACGAAGGGGCCGATGCCTTTCCCCCGCCCCCGAGCTCTGCTATCCTCCCCTGTTCGCCCGGGCTTGTAGCTCAGCTTGGTTAGAGCGCACCCCTGATAAGGGTGAGGTCGGAGGTTCGAGTCCTCCCAGGCCCATTGACCGCGATGGCGGCCAATAGAGCAGGCGAACAGAGGGAAACCCGCCGCCCCCCAACAGCGAAATACGCACACCATCGGTCACCTCCCACGCAGCTGTGTGGGGGGGAGACTGCACGATTGGAGCGTCTTCACACCATGGAGAATCTCTCGCAGAGTGACCAGAGAGACTTTCCTCATGACGCAATCAATCAACTCGCTCACCACCATGCTCAACCACGGCTGCTCGGTACAATGCTCCCCTTCGATCGACTTCGCTCGTTGATCACCTGCTCACCTTCAAACAAGTCGAGATACCCGCACCATGCGTCGAGCCAAAATCAGCATTATTGGAGCCGGAAACGTTGGAGCATCCTGTGCCATGTGGGCCGCCGCGAAGGAACTCGGAGACATTGTGCTCGTCGATATTCCTGACAAGATCGGCGTCGCGAAAGGCAAAGCACTCGACCTAGCCTGCTGCGGACCAATCGAACGATTTGACGCCTCCATCACCGGTACAAGTGACTACGCCGATGTCGCTGGAAGCGATGTCATTATCGTCACTGCAGGCATTCCGCGAAAGCCCGGCATGAGCCGCGATGACCTCATCGCTACCAACGTCAAGATCGTCCGGAGCGTCAGCGAGCAGATCGCCACACATGCGCCAGAGTCCACGATTATTCTGGTCAGCAACCCGCTCGATGCCATGGTCTACACAGCCTGGAAAACTACGGGCTTCCCAACAAATCGAATCGTCGGCCAAGCTGGCTGCCTCGACGTGGCGCGATTCCGCACGTTCATCGCCAGCAAGATCGGCTGCAGCGTTGAAGATGTATCGGCTTTGCTCCTTGGTGGTCACGGCGACGACATGGTGCCACTCGCGTCCTACACCAGCGTGCACGGCATTCCCGTGAGCCAACTTATGTCCACCGAAGACATTACCGCCTGCGTCGAGCGTGCAAAAGCTGGTGGCGGCGAAGTCGTCAAACTCATGGGCACGAGTGCGTACTACGCTCCCGCGAGCGGTAGCGTGCAGATGGCTGAGGCAATCATCAAAGACAAGAAACGCATCCTCCCCTGCGCGGCCTACTGCGACAGCGAATACGGCGTCGGCGGCTACTTTGTCGGTGCCCCAGCCATCCTTGGAAGCGGCGGCGTTGAAAAAGTCATCGAGATTGACCTCAGTGCCGAAGAGAAGGCCCTCATGGACGAGTCCGTCAGTCATGTCAAAGACCTCGTCGGCACAGTTCAGAAGACATTCCCCGATTTAGCGTGACCGGGAACCGATAATTGTTGATCGCCATACCAGGTGACGATTAGTTGAAACGTTTACCTCTGAGTAGATTGTGCTCAGGAAGATCGAGGCGGTGTCGTTTCGTAATGATCCGACCTGACGGCCACACTGATTCCCCTGCGACCACACGCGGGCAGTGGGGTGACAATAAGGCTGAGGCAACACAGGGGTGGATGCCCCGATGGGCTATATCGCTCATTTTCCTAGCGCAAACAAGGTGTACCCGCCGATATTTAGCGGATGACCGACACGCAATCGACCGAGCATAATCCAGCACCAGAAGTTGATATAAACGGGCACAGGCCCTCCGCGTACGACCTGTTTCTTTCAGCAACAGCGGTTGTGGCAATTGGTGTGTTGGTGTGGCAATGGACGCTTGAATTAGACAGTGAAGTCAAGGCCCTGCTCTTGATCTTCGACTGGGGTTTCTGCGGGTTGTTCTTCATCGACTTCCTCTACAACCTTTTCACCGCGAAACGGAAACTGCGATATCTCTACACCTGGGGCCCGTTCGACCTCTTATCGTCTATTCCGATTGTTGCGCACTTCAGGCTCGCGAGATTTGCGGGCATCTTTCGGGCCATTCGAGTACTCAGATCCGTCCGGATTCTCGTGAAGATATGGGGCCGAGATAAGGCCGCGAGCGTTGTGGCCATGATGATGATCGCCGCCATCACGGTAATAATCGCTGTCTGCGCTTCGGTTCTGCACGTTGAACAGAATGTGCCAGGTGCTAGCATTGTGACCGGAGAAGATGCTGCGTGGTGGGGTGTTGTGACGGTTTCAACCGTGGGGTACGGGGACCTTGTTCCGGTCACGCAAACTGGACGCGTACTCGCCGTTGTGCTCATGATCGTCGGAACTAGTCTCTTTGCAACCTTCGCCGGCGCCGGCGCCAACATCTTCATGCGGCAAGTCCAAAAGACAACAAATATGGACTCGATTGAAGACCGTGTTATTCGTATGGAACAACGACAACGCGAATTTCACAATGCCCTGCTAATACAGTTGTCCAAAATAGAAGCGAAAGACTGATCAGGCGTCCTTGGCCGCCATCATTTCAAGCATGTCAACACACCGGGTGGCATAGCCAGCTTCGTTGTCATACCAACTCACGATCTTGAAAAATCGATCATTGAGTTCAATGCATGCGCCAGCATCGTAAATGCTGCTGTGTGTATCACCGACAAAGTCGCTACTCACAAGTGGCTCTTCGGTATAGGCTAGAACGCCACTCATAGGGCCTTCGGCGGCGGCCTTCATGGCACCGTTTATCTCGGCAAGGCTTGTGGATTTCTCGGTGCGAAACGTGAGGTCGACACATGAAACATCTGCAGTCGGCACTCGCATCGCCATGCCTGTGAGTTTCCCCTTCACCGCTGGCAGACAAAGCGCTACGGCCTTGGCGGCACCAGTGCTCGCAGGAATGATGTTCATGTAGGCGTTGCGACCACCACGCATGTCTTTCTTGCTTGGGCCATCTTGTGTGGGCTGCGTCGCGGTCGCCGCGTGAATTGTGGTCATCAATCCCTCGCTGAGACCAAAGTTGTCAAGAATAACCTTGGTAATCGGCGCAAGGCAATTTGTTGTACACGATGCATTGGAAATGATCGTGTGGTTGGCTGGGTCATACTCGCCACAGTTGACCTTGCGCACAAACGTCGGCACTTCATCAGGTGTCTTCGTTGGTGCTGAAAGCAGAACGCGTTTCGCGCCCGCTTGAAGATGTTTGCTGGCCGTGTCGGCTGCTGTGAACAAGCCAGTCGATTCAAGAACATAGTCCACGCCAAGATCTCCCCAGCCAAGATCGGCAGGGTCACGTTCACTGAGGCACTTCGTGCTCTGGGTGTCACACACCAGAGAAGCGCCCTCAGCACGAACGACTTGTTCAAAGCGACCGTGCATTGTGTCGTAGGACACGAGATAGGCTAGATTTTCTGCGGGGACAAGATCATTGATGGCGACCACATCAAACGTGCCGCGTCGCACCGCTTCGCGGTACACAAGTCGGCCAATACGTCCAAAACCGTTGATGCCGATGCGAATAGCCATTTGAATGAACTCCTTGGGGCGAGAAGGGAGTGTGTCTCATCACCCATTCTAAGCGCGATGAAAAAGAACCCTATTCTAATGAAATCCAAGCACTCGGGTCAGGAACCACACCAGGGCACATCAGGCACACCCGCGAGCCGGTTCGCTGCCCTGGCCATCGCAAAGAGAAGATCGCTGCAGCGATTGATCCACCGCATGGCCGCATCTGAAATACCACCCGGCTCAACTGTGGCCAGCGTCACCATCGCCCGCTCACACCGCCGCGCTGCATCTCGCGCCAAATGCAGCCGCGCCGCCAATTCACATCCGCCCGGCAACACAAACGACCGCTGCTCGGCATTGGCCCCATCAATCGAGTCAATATGAGCCTCCATCGCAGCACCATCTGCCACGTTGATCCGCTTCACTTTGGACTCATGAGGTGTATCTGGCAGGGTGGCGAGATCTGCCCCGAGTTGAAACACCATCTGCTGCAGCTCCTCGAGAACCTCCCGCAATGCGGTGTCCTCGCATACCACCGCGGCAAAGCCCAGCAACGCATTGAGCCCATCAGCCTCCCCGTAGGCCACGACCCGCGGATGATCCTTGGCAATCCGCCCGCCCCCAAACAGACCAGTCGTTCCATCATCACCAGTACGGGTGTAAAGCTTCATCCGAGCAGGATACGTCCCCTGCTAACGTGGCTGCAGAACTGACCGCTGCAGCACTGACCACCGGTCACTTTATGTGCCAATCATGGAAATTTTAGAAAGTGAATTTCTGGAAGTCGTTGTGGCATAAAGACATAAGGTGTCTAAGCGCTGGATGCCCTATTCAAGTCAATGCCAACGGGCAATGTCCTGCATGGTGGCTGCCAGGCTGTCGTTGTCTGAATAATCGACTGGCATATCGATAAGCACGGGGCCCGGTGTGTTCATGCCTTGCTGAACGAGTTCACTGAGCTGATCAGCCTGCTCAAGCCGCAACCCTGTTGCGCCGAACGCCTCAGCATATGCGACGATGTCGGGTTCGCCGAAATCTACACCGGAATCTCGTCCGTACTTCATCCGCTGCTGAAATGCCACCATGTCGTACCGGCCGTCACGCCAGACGATGTGTGTGAAATTGCAGCCGAGCCGCACAGCAGTTTCAAGCTCTTGGGCCGAGAACAGAAATCCACCGTCGCCCGACATTGACAAAACCGTGGTATTGGGCCGCGCAAGGCACGCCGAGATGGCCCATGGCAGCGCGACGCCAAGCGTCTGCTGGCCATTTGAGAACAACAGATGGCGTGGCTCGTAGCACATAAAATGCCGACCCATCCAAATGTACAGCGATCCCACATCGCAAATTACGGTGCCATGATCGTCGGTCACTAACTGCAATTGTCGAATAGCCTCGAGCGGATGAATTGGTATATTGGAATGCGTTTTTGGCAGCACCTTTGCATTAGCAAGTGCAACTCGTACTTTTTCTATTGACGGGCGATCATTAATTGCTGGCAACTCAGGAAGAACTTGGTGCAGCGCTGTAATGGTGGCGGCAAGATCTCCAATGAGTTCTAATTTCGGGCAATAATGCTCATCGGGATCAGCAGTCACCTCATCAATGTGCACGAGGGTTGCGTGCCTTGATGCATTCCACGTTGATGGGTC
>CAVOCO010000015.1:0-10616 GCA_963694215.1 Phycisphaerae bacterium | reverse complement strand
AATCGATTCCATGTTGGATGGCGGCGAAGTAAGCGGTGATGTATTTCGTGCGATTAGCGCTGCCAGTCGATACAAGACGGAAATTGAGAGAACGATTGGCAGTGAGGCTCGTCGGTTTGAGAGTCTCTTGCCACGTTGGCAAACACATCCTGATCTTGTTGTTGCGCAGCGATTGCTACGTGCTCGCAGCGGGGTATTGTCCTCTCCCGACGCAGAGCTCATGTACGTGCCCCAAGCACTCGCCGCGTTGCGACTCGACATCTCCGGTCAGCAGCACGTGCGTGATGCACGCCGACGCTCAGATTTGAAGCGACGTGAGGAAAAGACATGGGGCACCCAGATTGGGTCAGCTACGGATGTATTTCGCCGCGTGGAAGAACTCAAGGGCGATGATGCAGCCCGGCAACTTGTGATTGGTGAAGACGGCCGCTTGCGTGGCATGCGAGAGGAGCCCTGAAGCCATGGTGACGATGATGCAGCGTAGTGAGGCAGTAGTTGAGGCACGCGGGCTCACACGAGCCTTCCGTGATTTCTGGATGCGGACCCGTGCCATGGCGGTTGACCACATTGACCTTGAAATTCGTTCGGGGGAGATCTTTGGTTTGCTTGGCCCGAATGGTTCGGGAAAGAGTACGACCATCAAAATGATCCTTGGGTTGCTTCGGCCAACCGCCGGGCGACTTGCGGTCTTTGGCCGTCCAGCAACTGATGTTGCTGTGAAACGACACATTGGATTTCTTCCCGAAGAATCCTATCTCTATCGATATCTGACTCCTCTGGAGACACTCGACTACTACGGTCGACTCTTCGGGCTACGCCGCGTAGAGAGGCGGCGTAGATCCGAACAGCTTTTGGACATGGTCGGACTTTCTGGTGTGGCCCATCGTCATGTTGGGGAGTTCTCGAAGGGCATGATGCGCCGCATTGGGTTGGCACAGGCTCTAGTCAATGACCCTGAGTTTCTTATTCTCGATGAGCCAACCTCTGGACTTGATCCGATCGGTACGAAACTTGTCAAGGAGCTCATTCTTGACCTGCGAGAGCGTGGTAAGACGATCTTGCTGAGTTCGCATTTGCTGGGTGATGTCCAAGACGTCTGTGACCGCATGGTCATGTTGTATGGCGGCAAAATTCGGGCCGAAGGTACGGTTGATGAACTACTCCAGGACACCCAAAGAACAGTTATCCGCACGGGTCGGCTTGACCAAGAAACAATCGCTCAAATCGATGCCATACTCCGCCAGCATGGGACTGCAATAGAGCAGGTGGAAAGTCCCAAGCAGCGGCTTGAGGATCTCTTCCTTGATATTGTGGAGAAAGCCCGAAAGGAGCGGATTGCAACCTCAGGTGCAACTGAGGGCGGCGTAACAGCCGAGTTCCTCCGGAGCGAAGAACAATCCGGCGAGGATCTCGTCGATCATCTGCAACAGACCAAGGACGCAAAGCCGGTCGCTCACATCATGACGCCAGCAGCTCTTGAGCAGCCGGGCGCTTCCTTGGAGGTACTCGACGAGCTCATAAAGGGCACATCAGCCGCGCCGAAGGTCGCTGTTGAGAAACCTCAAGCTGCCCCCCAGGAAGATGTCGATCAATCGATGATCGACCGACTGACGGGAGGCGGCGACGCTGATGGACCAGGTGACCGCACGTGATGACTGGACTCGTTTCGCTTTGGCAGGTCTTCGATCGATTGCAGCGGCTCATGTGGGTGAGAATTCTCGCCACCATTCTGGTCGTTGGTGCAGCGGTTGGTTTCTTTGGATCGGTAGTCTCGATCCGGAACAGTTGGGAATTGGCATCCGGAGACATTAGCCAGTCATTGCTCGGCGATGAGGCCGCGGTGTATGGCAACCTTCTGCGAGATAACGGAAAAGTCGTGATCAACGGCATGGAATATGGAGGACCTATTGAGGTCCTGCAGCAAGTCATCGATGAAGACGGCACACCGACAGATGTGCAGCGTATTGTCTTTGTCTTGCTTCGAGACTGGATTCCACAGTGGACGCCACGCTGGTTGCTTTTAGAAACAAGTATGTCTTGGTTGTTGATGGGGGCGATGATCATCATCGGTCTTGGTGTTATTTGGTCTGGCCTGCTTGTGCCCGTGGTGACACTTCTTGCAGTTGGTGCTGCGGGGACTGCCCTGTTCTGGTCCCTTGCATGGGATAACTGGGTTGGCGTTCCAATTGCGATGACTGTTTTGTTGTCAACTTTCTTGATGGCAATCCGAGTGCTTCAGCTTGCCCTTTCTGGTCGTCAGGGTTGGATGGCAGTCGCTCATACAGTGCTTCAGGAAGTCTCTCGAACCCGATTGGCAATGGGCTTTGTTGTGTCGCTGCTTGTTGTATTGCCATTGCTGCCTTTGACTTTGGATGCGGCAGCGCCTATCGCACAAGTGGTCCAGGCCTATCTTGCTCGATCACTTGGGCTGGCCTTCATGGTGGCAGCCTTGTTGGTCTTGCTGGTTGGATGTAGTTCAATCTGCTTTGACATTCGTGACCGTCACATTTGGCACCTTGTGACCAAGCCACTTGGGCGAGCCAACTACTTGTTTGGTAAGTGGGTTGGTGTGGTGCTCCTTGGTGGTGTCGTGTTGGGCATTGCAGGCAGTTGGTCGTTTGCATGGGTGCAATACATGCAAAGTTCCTACGTGCCTCGTACGCGTGTGGAGTTTGCCAATCAAGCGGAGCTCATGGAAGAGGTGCTTGTCGCACGTGAAAGTATGTTTCCCGTGTATGAAGAACTTGATGAAGTCGATGTCCGTGGGCGGATCGATCAGATATTGCTTGAAGACCCCGAATACATAGAGTTCGCAGAAGGCGACGTCCCGCTTGGCTTGTTTCGACTGCTGCGAAAGCGTGTGTTGGAAGAGTTCGACCAACAGCGGCGCGTTGTTGAAACGAATCGTGATAGGGCGAGCCGCCCGTGGAGTGTTATTCACTTTGAGGGCCTTCAAGAGGCGAAGCAGCTAAACCTGCCTTTGCGATTGAAGTTTCGGCTACTCGGTGGATATTCAGATGAACATGATCGGCGACTTGTTGGCATAGCGGTGGGCGAGGATCGTTCAACCGGTGTCATGGGTGCCTTTATTCCTACTGTTCCCCAGCATATTGATTTGCCTTCGAATGCCATCACAGACGAGGGCACGCTAGATATCTCGATTGTCAACCTGACGCATATTCCACCTCCAGAAGGAAATGAGTGGCGTGGACCAGCAGCACTCGAGCCTTATGCGTTGGCCCAAGGATCACAAGATCCGTTTGCGCTATTTTGGGAAGCTGAGGAATTAGAAATCGTCTTCCCGGATGCCTCGTTCGGATCGAACTTCGTGCGCGGTCTTTTTATGTTGTTTCTTAAGTTGATGATCCTGGCCGCTATTGCGTGCGCTTTGGCGACATTCCTCAGCTTTCCTGTCGCGTGCCTTGCTGTGTTCTCCTTGTATGCGGCAGCGAGTATTGCCCCGTGGCTCGCGACGACGTTGTCCTCGTATGGGGGCGGCCCGATGCGAGGTCAGGGCGTGGGTGCGGTCATTCAGTCTTATATTGAGGGAATGGTGCGAACCGTTGCTGCCGGCATGGTGTATTCACTTCGAGCTTTTGGTGAGGTGCAGCCTGTTGATCGTCTGGTTCAGGGGCGGGTCATCGCATGGGATCGCATCGGCTCAGGCCTTCTGCTGGTGCTCTCATGGGGCGGCGGAGCATTGCTTGCTGGTTGGTTCATTCTCACAAAACGGCAATTAGCCTTGTATAGCGGTGATCAATAGTCATGCGTGATAGATGGATTCAACTCGGTTCGATTGCTATTGCAGTTGTCGGTTTGGCGATTGGTGGCAGCATGTTGCCGGGCCTGAGTGAACAGGCTGAACGGCACAACCTGCGCTACACAGATGTGACGGTCGAAAACGCGCCGCCAATCGTGGCGCTTGGTACTGCGATCGGCGCGTTGCGCGGCCTTGTGGTCGACTACTTGTGGATCAAACTCAATCTAATGCAGGATGAGGGGCTGTACTACGACATGTTGGAAGACGCGCGGCTTATTACAAAGCTGCAGCCACGGTTTCCGCAGGTCTGGCTCTTTCATGGTCACAACATGGCCTACAACATCTCTGTCATGACTAATACGCCCGAGGAACGTTGGGACTGGGTAAACAAGGGCATTCGTCTCATTCGTGATGAGGGGTTGCGGTACAACCCCAATGAAGCATTGCTGTACAAAGATCTCGCCTTCTGGCTGGGCCACAAGGTGGACGGAGTGAGTGACGATGCTCATCCGTACTACAAGCAGAAATTTGCCAAGGAGTGGCATGAGCTTCTTGGGGAACCCCCGCAAGATCTCGAGTCGCGTATTGAGTGGATTAAAGACATCGCCGATGCCCCGACAACCATGGACTCGGCAATAAAGCGTACGCCGGCTGTTAAAGCACTCGTTGAGCGATTGAAAGCGAGCCTACTTCCGTTTACGGGTGAAGAAGGCGTTGAATTCGATTCGGAGTTTCTTCGCAAAGTTGTATGGTGGCAGTCCGTTCGAGAGCAGTCATGGATTGCCGAGCAACTCGATGCCGTATCACGTCTCGAGCAAGAAGATGACGGTCTCTTTGTAGTGCTCGATGAGCTGATGGCTGATGAAGAACTTGATGAGGCGTGGTCGACACTGCTTGCCTATGCGCGCCATCGAGTCCTTGTTGACCAATACAACATGAACCCGCAGAAGATGTACGAGTTCACGCGGGATCTTGGTCCGCTGGACTGGCGCCATCCGCAGGCTCATGCCTTGTACTTCGCGCGCCTTGGCTCTGAACTGGGCAACCACCGTGTGGTCAAGGAAAATGAGCACAACGCTATCAATATTGATCGGCAGCAATTGCACTCATTGCAGGCTTTGGCGCGATCGGGTCGCATTACATACGACCCATATTCGCCTTCAATGCCTGGCCGTATTCCAGAGCCGCGTTTTATTGACACGATCGACACCATGTTTGAGAAGCTGTACATCAAGTACATCGATGCGAGAGGTGCTGGCGGCGAGACGTTCATGCCATTCATGGAGAACTTCATGTCGTCGGCTATTCGAGAAGCCTATCGAGCAGGTGAGCTTGATCGTGCCCGGGTCATGCTCGATCGACTCGATGGATTGTTTGGAACAGGCGCGAGTCCGCCGAATCACAAGTACAACGAAGATCTCGACGTCTTCGTGATGCGCGAAACCAAGGGCGAATACGACCGGCAGCCGCATATGGCCCCAAGTGATGTAGTGGCTTCCCTTCGCTACGGACTTCGTGTTGGCGTCGGGCAGCGACGTCCTGATGTGTACAAGGAGGCTGTGAATTTTGCCAATGAGGTGACCCACTACTTCCGCACGCATGAGGGAATTGATTACGAGACAAAGCTTGGCACAGCTCGAATGCGTGACCTCGTTGCAGTACTCGGCAACTCTGCTGAGATCGCCTTCTTGCAGTTGATGATTGACCCGTCCGTGTCGTACGAAGAACGCGCCTTAATTTGGGCTCAGGTGGATGAGTTTGAGCCAGAATTGCGGCTTCGTACTTCTGATCGGATTCGACCCTTGGTCGAACGCGAACTCGAGATGGGGCCACTGGCTGGTCGCGTCACGATTGATGAATTCTTGCCAGAACCACCCGGAATCGAATCCTTCCGTGCCGCGATCGCCGCTCGCGCTGTACGAGAAGCTGAAGCTGTAGATGCCAAGAAGGGTGCTGGCATCGATCGTAAGTAGTCAACTTAGTTGGCGTGGGGGTCTCTGACTGTATTGCGGAGCGTCCCAAGTCCTTCGATAGAAACTTCAACAACATCACCATCCCTGAGAAATCGCGGTGGTGTTCTTGCAGCGCCGACGCCCGAGGGCGTGCCCGTCAAGAGGACAGTGCCAGCTTGTAAGGTCGTGCCGCGTGAGAGTTCGGCAATCAGTGTTGCTACCGAGAAAATCATGTCGGCGGTATTGGCATCTTGCATGACCTCGCCAGAGACAGTTGTTGTGATTGTCAGTGATTGTGGATCTTGGATATGTTCCGCCGAGATGGGTTTGCTCAGAGGGCAGAACGTATCGAAACTCTTGCCGCGAATCCACTGGCCGCCGCTGCCCTTCTTCTGCCACCATCGGGCGCTCACATCATTGGCCACTGCCCAGCCGGATACAAAGTCAAGGGCTTCGGATTCGGCAACATTTTTAGCATCTCGACCAATGATTGCTGCAAGCTCGCCTTCGAAGTCCACCTGCGGGCCATGTTCGTGACAAATGTCGGGTATGACAATGTCATCATTGTGGCCAATGATGGATGCAGGGTTTTTCATAAATACAGTGGGGGTGTCTGGGAGATCTGCGTTCATCTCGGCAGCATGCGCGGCGTAATTGCGCCCGATGCAGAATATAGCTGGTGGTTGATTCATACGTTTTCCTTATCGGGAACAGGGTCGAATCCTGCGCCTCCCCAGGGGTGGCACCTGCCGATGCGTCGAATGGCAAGCCATCCTCCTCGGATGGCCCCAAATCGTTGAATGGCTTCGGCTCCGTACCGTGAGCAAGTGGGGTGAAAGCGGCAGTGTTGACCCATCCAGGCACTGAGCGTGAGCTGATAGAAGCGAATGCCAACAAGCATGAAGAGTGCCAGGGGCGATCGGCGGGCACTCATGATTTTGCATCCTGTTCAGCATGGCGTAGTGCTTGGCTAAGGTAGTCGCGATACTGCTCAAGTGACTGCGGTGTGTGCGGCAGCACGACGATCACAATGTCCATGGGGTGTGTGTTCGTGTCGCGGACGACTTGAAATGCAGTTCGAAGAAGCCGCTTGATGCGATTGCGACGCACGGCGTTACCGACCTTCCGAGAGACAGCGAGCCCGAGTCGTGAGTGCGGCGTCGGAGCTGGCATCGTGTGCACGCGAAGCGGACCACTTGTTGTTGCATGACGGTGATTGAAGACTGCTTTGAACTCCAATCCTCGTCGAATGCGATCCTCGCGGCTGAATCCTTGCCTATTCATCGCAGTGATCCAGAGCTGCCTGGTACCGCTTCATCAGCCTGCCGCGTGTGACAAGGCCAGCAACGTGCCGTTCATCGCCGTCAATGAGCACAGGAAGCGCATCAACATCAGATCGCGAGAATTTCTCAAGCACGACATCGAGTGTTTCATCGGGGGTCACAATTGGCAAGTCAGAGCGTTGCAACTCGCTGACTTGAAGCAGCGGTATTGCTTCGCGGAAGACAAGCGCGGCTTTGAGGTCGTTGTTGGTAACCATGCCCAGGTATTCGCCTTCATCTCCTAGCACGATGAAATCGCCAGCGCCATGAATTTCTGCTTCGGAAACTAAGGTGGCGGCACTGTCATGGCTGGATACAGTGTGAGGCGGTTCAAGAATGAGATCTTGAACAGTGAGCCGAGCGAGCACGTTAATGTCACCAAGTATCCCGACCCGAATACCTGCTTCGCGAAGCCGCGCAGAATAGATCGAATCTCGGCACAACCAACGCGCCACAATAGTGGCGACCACCGCTGCAAGCATGAGTGGAAGGATGATTTGGTAGTGCCGTGTGAGCTCATACACAATGAGAATGCCAGTTAGTGGTGCATGTGTTACCGATGCCACCATTGCAGCCATACCAACGATTGCAAACCGAGCAGGGGTTCCATGCTCAAGTAGTCCGACCCACTCGAGAGATAGCCCGAGCATCCCGCCGATGATTGCGCCCATCATGAGAGATGGCGCAAACATGCCTCCGGCGCCACCAGAACCCAATGTGATACATGTGCCAGCGAGTTTCATGATGAGTAGGGCAAGCAGGCCCAACATCAGCAGTCCAATGGGCATCGCCTCTGGATCGGTTGCGTATGAAGTTGGACTGAGCAGCGTCGATATTTCGGAGTAGCCATTGCCATAAAATGTGGGCAGTTGTGGCCCCATGACGAGCATGTAGCTGAGTCCCAGTACGGCAAGCAACAAGCCGCCAAAGGCAGGCCGGGCCCATAGCGGTCCAGGCAACTTGGTAAGCATGCGGCTTGAGACATCGAGCCCGCGAATAAACATGGCACCAATGACGCCGCAGGCGAGGCCAAGCAAAATGTACGCAGGCATATACACCATGCGAAATTCGCCTTCTTGGGCCATGAAGTCGGCGCTAAGTTGGAAGATCGCTTGGTCGTGCAGGATGCCCTGAATGGAAGCAGAGGCAACTACTGAAGCAATGACGATCGGTGTAAACGTGCGCAGAGAGAAGTCTCTGAGCAAGATTTCCATCACAAACAAGACCCCCGCGATGGGCGCGTTAAATACGGCAGAAATGCCGGCAGCGGCGCCGCATCCAAGCAACGTGGTCATCTGCTGTGTATTGACGCCAAGTGCGCGACCAACGGTTGAGCCAAGCACGGCCCCAATCGTGACGATTGGGCCTTCCGCCCCGGCTGAACCACCAGAGCCAATGGTAAGCGTGCTGCAGATCCACTTCTGGATGCCAACACGAAGCCCAAGGCGGCCGCGCTGTCGCAGCACACCATAGATCACAGTCGTCACGCCGGGCCCGATGTACGGAGCATTGATGCCCAACCGAGCAAGTCCAGCGAGCACACCACCGACTGCTGGCCCGGCGAGGACAATGATCCAGATTACGGTGCCACTTGTGGCAGCCTCAAAGTGTTCAAGCGATCTCAGCGGAGCGAGAAAGAGCGTGGCAGCCACGCCCATGAAGAGCCCAATGCCCGCAGCAATCAGATAGAGATACCAGTCGCCATGGAGCCCGGCTCGAAGACCAAATCGTCTGATTCTTCGAATGGCGGATGGCATGGCTGAAGCTCAATGATGCCCGGTCGGGCGATAAGGGGGGCTTTGGCCCTCGGCAGGGACAGTGGCTCGGGAGTTTACAACAGCTGCCCGCCTCCCATGTGCGATTTAGGACTCGACAAGGGATGTGAATTTCGATACCATAGGCCGATTCAGGCCAGTCCGGCCTCTTTCAGGCCTCTTCAGGAGTGACACTCACATGATCGAAGCTCTTCGTAGCGATGAAATCGTGAACAAAGTTGGTGGCCGATTTAAGCTCTGTGCTTTGATTCAGCGCCGGCTTAGACAGTTGGCCATCGAGAGTGCCCGCCCACTCGTTGATCGAGAAGGCCGAACCGATCTTGAGATTGTGGTTGAAGAGATCATGCAAGATAAGATCGCCCCGCGCTGGATTGATGCCACGGATATGAGTGACAAGAGTGGACCCGGGTGGCCACTTACAACACAGTGATGCAAACAGACCATGACGTCCGTCATGTGTTAGTTGGCGTAACTGGTGGCATCGCTGCCTACAAGACTGCTGCTCTGGTCAGTATGTTGGTTCAGCAGGGGCATCATGTCAATGTGGCGATGACGTCAGCAGCAACCAAGTTTGTTGGCGCCGCTACCTTTGAAGCATTGTCTGGGCGGCCTGTGTATGTAGATACATGGACCACCATTGATGATGCAACCAGTCAGCATGTCTCACTCGCGAATCGGGCCGATATTATGATCGTGGCGCCGTGTAGCATGAATTCAATTGCGAAGTTTGCTCATGGCTTTGCCGGCGATGCATTGTCGTTGTTGGTTGCTGCTATTGATCGCAGCCGTGTTCCTGTCTTGCTCGCGCCGGCAATGAACGCTGTCATGTGGTCGCAACCGTCAACTCAACGCAATCTTGACATGCTTCGCTCGGATGGGTTTACGATTGTCGAGCCGACCCATGGCTGGCAAGCATGTCGGACTGACGGCTGTGGGCGAATGCCCGAGCCAGATGAACTGGCAGCGGCGATTGGACGCGGCTTGGCAGCGCGAACAGCCTGATCCAGCGCATCACGTTGCCCGCTCTATTGCCGATCTATTGTTCTGCTTTTTAATTGCTCTCACTGCGCCTCTGCGGAGTGGGACCGTGGCTGCCAATCGGGCGGACATCTGTCATGAAACAGCCGCTCCCTTTCAGATGAAAGAGAGCGGCTGCGTTGAATAACAAATGAACGCTAGTCGATCGTACTTGCATCTTCCATGAAGCTTGCAAGTCGCCGACGCCGCACTGGGTGCTGCAGCTTACGGACGGCTTTGGACTCTACTTGGCGAACGCGTTCGCGTGTCACCTTGAAGATCCGGCCGACCTCTTCGAGCGTGTAGGTGTATCCGTCGCCAATGCCATATCGAAGCTTGAGAATTTCTCGCTCGCGATACGTCAGTGTCTTGAGTACATCGTTGATTCGGCTGCGAATCATCTCGCTCGTTGCAGTGTCGGACGGAGGTCGCTGCCGTTCGTCTTCGATGAAGTCGCCAAACTGTGAATCTTCGGACTCGCCAACCGGCCGGTCGAGGCTGATTGGGTGCCTGGAGATATTCATCACGCGACACGTTTCTTCGACGCTCATGTCGGCTTCTTCAGCAAGTTCTTCAGTTGTGGGCTCTCGACCCATGATCTGCAGAAGTCGCTTCTGAATTGCGCGAAGCTTGGACATCGTCTCAATCATGTGGACTGGGACGCGAATGGTGCGTGCGTGATCGGCAATAGCGCGGGTGATCGCTTGGCGAATCCACCAGGTGGCATATGTCGAGAACTTGTATCCCCGCATGTACTCATACTTGTCCACAGCACGCATCAGGCCAGTGT
>CAVOCO010000014.1:0-10825 GCA_963694215.1 Phycisphaerae bacterium | reverse complement strand
CTATCTCGTACGAAATTCCGTGTCGGCTTGTCAAAGTCTGGGATACGACGGTCTGAGATTCGCTTTCTGTGCACTCGGATAATTGCGGCAAGTTTCTCTTGGTCAGTACGAGAGAAACCAGGCAGATTGGCGTGCTCGACAATGTAAGCACCATGTCGGTGGTAGTCGGTGTGGCTGATGCCCAGGCCAATCTCATGGAGTGTGGCGGCCCAGCGAAGAAACTCGCGGGCTGATTCATCAAGTTGCCAGTCTGAGCGTATGACCTCGAACAATGTGTCTGCTGTGGACCTCACGCGGTGGGCCTGGTCCTGGTCAACTCGGCCGTGCGCGGCAAGGTCGATGACTGATCGTCCACGTCGATCATCGCCCGCAATCCGGCCGAGCATGTCAACGAGTACGCCTTCCCGCAAGGCGCAGCGGCTCGTACGCATAACGTCCGGATCCAAGGCATCGAAGATTGCGGTCAAGATGGCCAAGCCGCCTGCAAGTACTGGACGGCGTGACTCAGAAAGGCCTTTAAGATCGATGGTGTCGGCATGGCCCGCATCGACAACATGTACTCGAATGTATTCAAGCACCGAACGGTCAATTCCACGCTTTGTCCATCCTGACTCGATGCCAATCTCTTCAAGGGCGAGTGCTGTTCCTGATGAGGCAATGACATGACTCACGTCGCAGTGTGCGAATCGATACATGACTGGTTCAAGTTCAAGCTTGGCGGCAAGGATGGCGGCGTTCATTCGTTTTGCTGTGATGCGACCGTCCTGAAAGAAGCGAGATGTCCATGTGACGCAGCCGGTTTGGATGCTCTCTGTGACGGATGGAGCACCCCCCGCGCCATAGGCCAGCTCGGTGCTTCCTCCTCCAATATCGACTGCAATCATGGGCTCATTGTGTTGCCCAACGTCATACCGCACCCCAAGGAAGACGAGCCTGGCCTCCTCGGCGCCACCAAGGATCTCAATCGGATGTTCTATGGCAGTTTCGGCAATACGCAAAAACTCGCCGCCATCGTGTACTTTTCGGAGGGTGTTGGTTCCGACGACGCGAACATGATCTGTGGGGATGCCACGAAGTCGTTCTGCAAACCGGGACAAGCAGTCGATGGCTCGTTCCGCGGCACAGTGGTCGAGTTGCCCATCGGCATGAAGCCCCGATGCAAGCGAGACCCGTTCGCGAAGTCGATCAAGAGTGTGCAGCCGCTCGTTGCCATGCCGGGCGACAATCATGTGAAATGAATTCGAGCCGAGGTCAACTGCGGCGATTTGTTCGTGCGGTGCAGGTTGGCTCAACGGGGATGATCCACTATTACGCCGGTGCCGGGAGCAGTCCATCGTCGGCGTCGTCAACGGATGCTTTGGTGTCGGTTGTGTCCAGACTACTTGGTGTAGGCGGCGTCGTACCAGACTCGGCATCGAGAAGATCTGTAATGGTTGGTCGATCGATCGTGCCACCGGATATCAGCGTTTTTACCTCGTTGCTTTGAAGCGTTTCGTGCTTTAAAAGGGCTTCTGCAATGGCGGTTACCGTATCCCATCGTTCTGCCACGATTCGCTCGGCATCGGCGTAAGCAGCATCAATGATGTGCTTGATCTCTTCGTCAATGATGCGTGCTGTTTCAGGCGAGTATTCCTTGTCGGGAATCATCGACTCGTTGCCGTCATCAGACGAGTACCGGATGAATCCAAGCCGGCTTGACATGCCCCATTCGAGCACCATGTGCTTGGCATAGGCTGTTGCCATCTGGATATCCATTGATGCACCGGATGAAACGTCATTCGTCTGGCGTTGTTCGGCAATGCGTCCGGCGCAGAGCACACGAAGCGTGGCTTCGATGAACTTGCGGCCATACCCGTAGCGATCTTTTTCTGGAAGGCTAAACGTAGCGCCCATTGCTTGGCCACGCGGAATGATGGTGACCTTGTGGACAGGGTCGGCATGCTCAAGTATGGCTTGCACCGCGGTGTGTCCAGCCTCGTGGTAGGCCGTGGCGATGCGTTCTTCTTCCTCGATGCGGCGACTTCGGCTTGCGCGACCGAATTTGATCTTGTCACGAGCCTCTTCAAAATCAAGTTGGTCGACGGCATCTTTGTCTTCAAGCGTGGCAATAATGGCGGCCTCATTGATGAGGGCTGCAAGGTCTGCGCCGGAGAACATCGGTGTCCCGCGGGCAACACGTTTCATATCGACATCTGGCGAGAGCGAGACAGCTTCTGCGTGAACCGTAAGAATCTTGAGCCGGCCTTCTACATCCGGCAGTGACACCGGCACCTGGCGGTCAAATCGTCCAGGGCGAGTGAGTGCTGGGTCGAGCACATCTGCACGGTTGGTTGCGGCCACAACGATCACTTGGTCTGTCGCTTCAAAGCCGTCCATTTCAACAAGGATGGCATTGAGCGTTTGCTCACGTTCGTCGTTTCCGCCTGAGCTGAAGCCACTTCCACGGCGTCGACCGACGGCGTCGATTTCATCGAGGAAGATGATGCAGGGCGAGTTTTCCTTCGCTTGCTTGAACAAGTCACGCACTCGGCTTGCGCCAACACCAACAAACATTTCTACAAAGTCCGAGCCAGAGATCGAGAAGAACGGGCATTCCGCTTCGCCAGCAATCGCCTTGGCTAGCAAGGTCTTGCCACATCCGGGAGGTCCAACGAGCAGGACGCCGCGCGGAATGCGGCCGCCGAGTCGTTGGAATCGTTTGGGGTTCTTGAGGAACTCAACGATCTCAAAAACTTCGTCTTTCGCTTCGTCAATGCCGGCTACATCTGTAAACCGAACCTTTGAAGCTTCTTTAGTTGAAGTGCGATGTCGCGACTTTCCGAAGCTGCCAAGCATGCCGCCCGGGCCGCCGCCTGCGCTTCGCATGGACCGCGCAATCAAGAACCAAATGAGTAGGAGCAAGAGCAGGAACGGGCCGATGGTCAGCAGGAGCTGTGTCCAAATGCTCTGAGCAGTGTCGGCCTTAAAGTCGACGCCCATTTTGTCGAGGCGTTCAAGTGTTACGTGCCGGTTGCCTGCGTCGATCTTGTACCACACCATCGCCGGATCTTTGCCAGGGTTGTCGCCCGCAGTGCCAGCTTTGATCATTGCGGTGATGCGATCGCTCTTGACAATGACAGGTTCTGGGTTGCCGGGGCTCGGCTCAAACAGATGGCCGTTGGCAGGATCGATCAGCGAGAAGAAGTGACTCCTGCTGTCAATCTCGCGGCCAGGTGTCGAGGACTGCATGACGGCGAAGAGCACAATCATCAGGCCAAGAATGAAGACCCAGCTCATGATGCCTCGGCTACTGCTCTTTGGGGGAGCGGGCTTGCCGGACGGAGGATTCTGATCTGGTGGTGTTGGTGTTTGTTCGTTTTCAGGCATGGAGGGTCATCATATTCCTCTGAGCTGCGTCGTGCAGACTTACCAGGATTCTGACATGCGATCTACGATGGCACGGGCCATGAGTTCTACGGACTCCATTCGGCCAAGTTCAATCGGTTCTCCAAGGGGATTTGATGGCAAGAACAAACCATTTGTGCCCATGCCGTCCCATCCGACAATTGTGCTGTTGTCATCAATTCGTTCCCAGTTCCAGTCTACGGTCAATTGAAGAGCCATTTCTTGATCAAGTCCGGTCAGCCTAGATTGAGATAAGGCTTGCATTTTGACTTTTGTCACAGTGACATCGAGCAGCGTGTCGGCCACATTTTCACTGGCAACCTTCCACGGCGTGCGAGATTCGACTTCGCGAATGAGGGCATTGGTCAGTAGATATCCAACCTCGCGGTCAAACGTGTTGTTCTGCACAACTGGAATAGCAATGGTCTTGATGTCTGTGTCGTAGGTTGTGCCAACGGCCCAGCCCTTGGCGGGGTCAGATTCGCAGCCGGCTGCTGCGAGCAGAGCAATCGTCAATGTGATGACTGCGTAGTTCATTCTTCGGTCTCCGTTGTCAACGGCGGTGACGCTTGTAGAGTCGTTCGGAGCATGGCGTAGTCAGGTGTGCCAGCTAGGATGGACTGCGGAAGTTCATTAAGGATCGGTCCGATCTGATCCAACGCTCGAACACAGGCCGCGGAACGCGGAAATCGCTGTACGAGCTTGCGAATCGTGAACTCAGCGGCGATGGGGTCGCCTTCGTTGGAATACCACATCGCTGTGGTCAACATCTTGGTTGATTGTGATTCCTCAATCCGTTGAATGAGCGCGCCAGCTCCAATGCGTTCCGCTTCGGCGGGACGACGGACGGCGAGTTGTTGCAACTCTGCTTTGGCTTCAAGTAGGCCAACAATGTCGAATTGTGGTCCCTTAAACGTGGCAATATTGGCGTAGATCAAGCGGCGCCGAGCAAAGGCGATTTGGGTAGACCGTGGATAGCGTTTGATAAAGATGGAATACGCGTCGGCAGCAAGTCGCATTCTTCGATCCCGGAAATACAAGGCTGCAAGTTGCAAACCTGCTTGCTCAGCCAGTCCGCTTCCCGGTAGGCGTTCCTGAATTCGAATGAGCAATTCTTCCGCTTCATCGGTCGCATTAATGACTCGGAGCCCAAGCAACTTGCGGCGAAGGCCATTGGCATACTTCACCGCAATGGCAAATTCCTGTTCGAGTGCAAGTGAAAATACTTCGCTGCTCGGGTACTTCCGAACGAGGAATTCAAAGTCATAGAGGGCTTCGTACTCGTCACCCATCTCCACAAGGGCCTCGCCACGAATGAGATACGCTTCAGGCGCGAGGTTTGAGTGGGGGTGGCGATTCATCCACCGGTTGACCATATTGTGGGCTCGCGCTGCTCGCCCCTCGGCGAGAAGTGTGCGGGCCCGGGCGAGTTGGGCTGCGGGAGAGCCCGGGGCTGGAGCTGATTCGAGCTTCCACTCATCGTCCGCTCCAAGGCGATAGACATCCTGGCCCAACGCCATTTGGGGGCTCTCAAGGGCCAATACGGCGAGTCCAGTGGCGATCAAGTGCCTTCGAAGCCAGGGAAGTAGTGTCATACGAGGTCATGCTATCGCGTACATCAGTTGTCCGCGTTGCCAAGCAGGTATTGCGTTTCGGACGTACGCGAGCCCAGCAGCGCAAGTATAGCCGGTTTATTCCGATAACTATTTGCTACATCATGGGTTGGTGTGTGGTGTTGTGGCCGGTCGAGCAAGTGATCAACGAGACCTTGGCTGTGCCAGGTCCGCTCAAGCGATTGTCGTTTGAGTTCAGGAGAACGTTGTACTCGCCTGAATGATCGGAGTGATCGGAGTCTCGGAGTGTGATTTCTACATTTCTGTAACGCAAGTCTGGCATGAATGAAAGCTCAATCGTCTTCTCTTGATTGACTTATTCGTGATGACACCAGAGACCACTTTGATTTCCCAACGCACACACGCTTTATCTGCTTCGCTTGTTGACATGCTTCAATACTTGTATGGTGTTGGCACGTCACAAGTGGGCTCAAGGAAGAGCGTAACTGTGATGGGACATGATGAACGCTCATCGTGTTCACAATTTAGGCGGCTCAGCGGTCAAGGAGTGGACCCAATGCCGAAAACCAAATCGGTTGAAACCAGTGGCGGTGTCGCAGTAGCGATAAGGCCTTCATCGACTTCGTCGACCAAGTCGACCAAGTCAACGAAATCCAACAAACGCGGCGGCGCCGACATGACGGCGGACGGGCGAGTCGTTCTTGATGTGTGGATTTCGTATCGCGAGAACCCCACCGAGGACACCCGCAATGTGCTGGTTGAGCACTATCTTCGTCTCGTGCGATACACCGCTGATCGGTTGCATGCTCGGCTGCCTTCCGAAGTGATGGTTGAGGACCTCATGTCCTCAGGCGTCTTCGGGCTGATGGATGCGATTGAGGCATTTGACCTTGATCGTGGCGTCAAGTTCGAGACATACTGCACCCAACGAATCCGCGGCGCTATATTCGATGAACTTCGGGCGATGGACTGGGTTCCGCGCCTTGTTCGATCGCGTACTGCCAAGATGGAACGAGCTCGTAAGAGCCTCGAAATGGCATCTGGTCGACCTGCGACAGAAGATGAAGTCACGAAGCATCTCGAGGTGGACGCGGGTGAATTTGCCAAGATCAAGCGTGACTCTCGCCCTACTGGCATGGTCTCGCTGAACCGCAAGTGGTACGAGGGTGATTCCAATCGCGATGTCACTGAAATGGATGTCGTCCGCGATCGTCGCCAAGAGACTCCTCTGAGCAAACTGCAACGCGACGATTTGAAGTACTTGCTTACCCGAGGTCTTTCTCGCGCCGAGCGGCTCATTGTCATCCTCTACTACTACGAGGAAATGACTATGAAGGAAATCGGCGTCACGCTCGATTTGAGCGAATCTCGCGTGAGCCAAATGCACTCCTCAATCCTCGCTCGACTCAAAGCTCAGATGCAGCATCGCACGAAGGATGTGTAGGGGCGATCTCTTCAGCCTCGCGGGGTATCGGTAGTGGGGAGTCGGTGGTGTATTCAACCCCCGACTTTCCATATTCGCCTACCTCGCCATCGCAACTGGCGCATCTGCCACAATAATCTCGGCTGCCGTTTTCTCAAGCACCTCGTCGACGGTTACGTTCGGTGCAAGTTCGGTCAGGACGAATCGTCGTGCGGTGTAATCCATTTTGAGAACACACAAATCTGTAATCACCATGTCGATACACGCGACTCCGGTGAGGGGAAGCGTGCACTCGGGGAGTAGTTTTGATTCGCCTCGCTTATTGCAGTGATCCATCATGACGACCACCCGCTGAACGCCCGCGACCAGGTCCATCGCGCCGCCCATGCCTTTGACCAGCTTGCCAGGGATCATCCAATTCGCAATATCGCCCTCTTGGCTCAGTTCCATCGCACCAAGGATGGCAAGGTCGATATGCCCACCTCGAATCATCTCAAACGAGGCGTGGCTCGAGAAAAAGCTTGCGCCCGGGACTGCCGTGACGGTCTGCTTGCCAGCGTTGATGAGATCGGCATCGATGGCCTCTTCGGCGGGGAAGGCCCCCATGCCAAGCAGCCCATTTTCAGATTGCAGCCACACCATCATGTCGTTCGGAACGTGATTGGCGACCAGTGTCGGCATTCCAATGCCCAGATTGACGTAATAACCGTCCTTCAACTCAAGGGCGGCTCTGTGAGCAATATCGTCTCGGTTCATTGGCATATGGGGAGTGTAGGGCCCCGGGAGTGGGGAGTTGGGTGCCGAGCATCTGACTCCCACATTTGTCGCAGCCTTTATGTATTGCCCGATCACGCCTTGCGAATTCTTGGATCCCCCACAGCGCAGCTGCGCTCAGTACAATTTCGGAATGACCACTACTACAGACATCGTGACAGAGCTCTGCGCCCATCCCTTGCTTCTGGACGACACCACTGAGGGCAGTGACCGTGTCGTCTCGTACAACCCCGCGACTGGCGAAGCCCTTGGGGCGGTCCGCTTGCAGTCGAAGGACGAGTACGAGGACGCAGTTCAGCGAGCACAGCTCGTATTTCATGAGTGGCGAATGCTGCCAGCGCCGAAGCGCGGCGAACTTGTTCGACGAATCGGTAACGCATTCCGTGAACAAGAAGATGAACTCGGCCGCCTGGTCACCATGGAAATGGGCAAGATTCTCCCCGAGGGTATTGGCGAAGTCATTGAGTGCATCGACATCGCTGACTTTGCAGTTGGCTTGTCGCGTCAGCTCTATGGTTTGACAATGCCATCTGAGCGTCCACAGCATCGCATGTACGAACAGTGGCATCCGCTTGGAACGATTGGCATCATTACCGCATTTAACTTCCCGGTCGCCGTGTGGGCATGGAACGCTATGCTCGCTGCCGTGTGTGGAAACACCATGATTTGGAAACCAAGCTTGGCGACACCGCTGACCGCCATTGCGATGACCAATGTTGCGCAGCGTGTGATGCGTGAACAGAATGTATTCGAGCCCACCAATGGCAATGCCGAAGATATCTTCATGCTGGTCATTGGCTCTGACGATCAAGTTGGTGAGACAATGATTGCAGATCGCCGCTTGCCATTGATTAGCGCTACTGGGTCATGCCGCATGGGTCGCCACGTTGGTACGCAGGTCGCCAAGCGACTTGGCAGAAGCCTGCTTGAACTGGGCGGAAACAACGCCATTATCGTGACCGAGACTGCTGATATCGATCTTGTTGTACGCGGTACCGTGTTCGGAGCCGTCGGCACAGCAGGGCAGCGATGCACCTCGACACGCAGATTATTCTGTCATAAGAGCATCATTGACGCGGTGAGTGCCGGCATGGTGAAGGCCTACGGAACAGTGCCAGTTGGCAACCCACTCGAAGCCTCGACACTCGTCGGCCCGCTCATTGATCAGCGAAGCGTCGACACCATGCGGTCTGCTATTGAGACCGCTGTGGCTCAAGGCTGCGAGGTCTTGTACGGTGGCGTAGACGGCATCGATAGCTTCGCAAGCAGCGCCGGCAATTTTGTCACACCCACCATTATTCGTGTGCCCGCTGGTCAAACGCCTGATATCACAAAAGAAGAGACCTTCGCGCCAGTCCTGTATATCTTCGAGTACACCACGCTTGAAGAAGCGATTGCACTGCAGAACGATGTGGACCAAGGCCTTTCGAGCGCCGTGTTTACTGACTCGGTGCGAATGGCTGAGCAGTTCCTCTCAGCGGTCGGTTCAGACTGCGGTATTGCCAATGTGAACATCGGCACGAGCGGCGCAGAGATTGGTGGTGCCTTTGGCGGCGAGAAGGACACGGGCGGCGGCCGTGAAAGTGGCTCAGATTCATGGAAGGCCTACATGCGAAGGCAGACGTGCACCATCAACTGGGGCGATGATCTTCCACTTGCCCAAGGCATCGAATTCGGTTGAGAGAACAAGACCATGAAGGACGCGTGATACGCCTGCGGCGACCTGCGGTGGTGTCGCTCTCGTCTACTGTGTGGACGCCCGATACGCATCTAATTGACGGCGCCGAGCAGGAATGGTCTGAGCGATCGACGGCCAACCCAGCGCTCTTTGACGGCCAGCTCATTCAGGTGGTTGGTGTGCACAGAAATGGGCATGGCGGGGCCGTCATTCAGGGCATCCCGTGCGCATACCGGTGGTATGCAGCGCAGTCTGGCGGCTCAGACTATGGGTGCCGGCCGCTCGGCGTGAAAGTGATGGTGCGGCGGGGTGATCAAGTGCTATTTGGCAAGCGGGCGGGATGGACATCGCACGCGGCCAGGCAATGGGAACTCGCGCCATCGGGCGGCGTCGAACCAGGCCAGCAACCTGAACATGCAGTGCGTGCAGAACTCCGGGAAGAAGTGGGGCTCGAAGCGGTGGGCCCCCCAATTGCTCGCGCGATGATGTTTGACCCAGTAGCCAGAAGCTGGGAAGTCATCTTCGTGCTTGAGTCCGAACAAGAGTCGTTATCGCCAAAAACGTCTGAGTATGAGCAATTGATATGGGCAGACTCGTCAACTCCACCTGGCGCACTAACAGCGATCGCGCAGCGAATAATCGACTACTTGTGTTGAAGTGTTTGCGAGTGGGTCAGGCGGATCGAGCATCAAGCCAGTTGGCGACACTCTTGAGATCATTGGTGATCTGCGGCGTGACGCGAATTGTGAACTCTTGGCCTGCTTCGCAGCGTTGCAGTCGTGTGGCACTCTTGCGATTGGTCCACGCGCGACCTGCACGAATATAGGTAACGTTGTCCTTCTGGCGACGACGTCGCTGAAGCATCCGCATGCCCTTTTGAATATCAGGCTGCATCCACATGAGGCGTTCGATCGTCTTCACCTTCGCTGTAGTCGGAGGGACCGCGGTCACGGTGAAGGTCATGGTGCTGTTGATAGTCAAGTCAGTGTTCATGTGGAAGGTCCTCAAATGGGGAAGCCCCGAAGTATAGGGGAGAACGGCTCGCATTGAAACCACGTTCTGGCCACAGGACACCCCAGGAGCAACCGAACCGCCAGTTTTTGAGCCCTATCCTGATCCAGCAACCCGCTCAATCTCATCAAATGTCGTTACGCCGTCTGCCACAAGGCTAAAGCCGAACTCTTCAAGGCTCATGAACAGCCCTTGGCGAGCTTGTTCGCGGATGTTCTTGATGGATGGCCCCTTCATGATCATGTCGCGGATGGTGTCGGTGATTTCCAGTAACTCAAACAGCGCTCGCCGGCCGTAGTATCCCGTTCGAAGGCATTGCTTGCACCCTTGCGGCACATAGATCTTGGAGAGCCCCCCAACGCTTTGTCCCATCCGCAGTGTTTGGGCTGAGGTGGGTGCGACGGCCTTTCGGCAATTCGGGCAGAGCAGCCGAACGAGACGCTGCGCAACAATGAGGTTCAGTGAGTTGGCCACAAGCGGTGGCTCGATGCCCAGGTCGAGCAACCGGAAGATGGAGCCAATCGTGTCTTTTGCGTGCACGGTTGTATAGACCAAGTGTCCTGTCATGGATGCTTGCAAGGCCACGGTCGCTGTTTCAATGTCGCGGATCTCACCAACAAAGATGACATCGGGGTCCTGCCGGAGGACCGATCGCAGCACGCTGTGAAATGTCGTGCCCTGACTGTGATCAATCGGAATTTGGGTGCACCCATCAAGGTAGTACTCGACAGGATCTTCAATCGTGATCGCGTTGCGTTGTTCAACATCAATCTCACGCAGGCAGGAATAGAGTGACGTCGTCTTGCCTGAGCCGGTCGGGCCGCACGCGAGCAGCAGGCCCGCATCACGCGTTGCAATCGTTCGAAGTTTGTCGTACATCCATGAATTGAGTCCCAATTCATGCAGCCTGCTTGGGCTATTGCTTGAATCAAGCACGCGAATTACAAGCTTCTGTCCGTGTACAGAGGGGGTCAAACTGAC
>CAVOCO010000013.1:0-11009 GCA_963694215.1 Phycisphaerae bacterium | reverse complement strand
CGAGGACACCTTGGGTATCAACGAAGGCATCTTCGTGTAGCAGCAATGTTGATCCAGAGCCAACACTGATGACATCATTGTGAAAGACGCCAGCGTCGATCACGCTCGGATTCTGCTGCACAAACATTGCGCCGCGCGTCCCGTGCCTACGGGCAATGGCCTCAGACGCTTCGCGTGTCTGCCGCGCCGGGAAGTGCTGGGGAGCAGGGGCCTTGGCATCTCTCGCAACGCGGCCGTACACATAAAGGTGCACGCTAGCGAGACTACTTGCGAGGCGTGTGTGGTTAGCGGCGCCTTCATCTGCAAATTGCTCGCAGCATGGAAGCGGATCGTGGTGCGTAAAAACAGACTCGTCTGGAAAAATCTTTCGGAGCAATTGCCCCGTTTGTGGTGGTTCGATTGCGCGATGAAATTTTGATACCAAGTTGGCGGGAGTGAACTGGACGGTGCCGATCGCAGTGTCACACGATGGTGTCACGGTCGCAGCGTTGGCAGTCCACATGGCCGAGGCGCTGCTGGCCTGAGCAAGCATGGCCGGGTCTTCGCGGTAGACGCGCTCAAGTACGCATGCGTCGTCGCCCTCGAATCCGACTGCTCGTAGGACATCGATATCAGGTCTGCAGTGCGGAGGCATGACGGCTTGCGGGATACCAAGCGAGGCGACAAACGCCATCTTGTCAATCCCTTGAATCGCAGCTGCTTGCGGGTGGCTTACGGCGCCGCCGTGGTTCGTCGAGGCGACGTTTCCTGTGGAGAGTCCCGCGTAGTTATGTGTCATCCCCACGAGCCCGTCAAGTTGCAGCTCACGCATCGCTGCGTCGCTCCAAGACGGTCTGTTGGATGCCGGCCTCGACAAGCAGTTCGCGAGACGTTGCGATTGAGTTTTCCCAGTGTTCGTCGCCATCTGCGGGAGCCCAAGACACAACTCGTCGCACGCCGGCTTGAATGATGGCCAGCGTGCAGTTGTTGCATGGGAAGAACGTCGAGTACATCGTTGAGCCGATTGTCGATGTGCCGTGGCGGGCACACTGCACAATGGCGTTGACCTCAGCGTGGCAGATCAGATCGTATTTCGTGGGTCGTTCGAGTCGCTCGGGGCGATCTTCGATTCCCACAGGAAGCCCGTTGTAGCCCGTAGCGCAAATTCTGCGATCAGCGGACACAACTACGGCTCCTACGCCGCGAGAGGGATCTTTGCTCCAGGTGGCAATCTGGTCGGCGAGAAGCATGAAACGCCGGTCCCATTTGGCTTGTCCGGTGGTGGTGGCCATTGTGAGAGGGATAGTACTGCCCAGAGCCCAAGATCGGACCGTATGATCTGAAACATGTCCAAGCAGCTACATATCACCTTCACAGCAGTGAGCGGGCCAGAGAACTTCAAATCCTTTGCGTGTCCGCTTGGCGATGATCAGTTCAGTATTGGCCGCGGCAGCGCCGCGACGCTGGTGCTGGCTGACCCAAGCGTCTCGCGCGAGCACGCAATACTTGCTGTGGAAGAAGGGCGTGTTGTGGTCCAAGACTGCGGAAGTTCCGGAGGCACATCGATCAATATGATGCGGCTCGACGCAGATGAGTGGGTACGGCTGCGCGATCGCGACATCTTGCTGGTTGGTCCGTGGAAGATATTGGTGCACATCGAAGGTGATGCCCCGGCAGACTCCGTGGCCGACGAGCCAGCGGAATCAAAATCTGTTGAGCCACCCGAGGCCAAGATCAAAGGCGGCAAGGGCGATCCGCTTTACGCCACTCGGGCGAGCATCTTTCTGAAAATAAAGGCAGGCACTACGCAAGACCGGGAACTCGGCTGGAATGAGTTCGCAGACAAGTATTCACGCATCATCGCGGGTTTTTCCAGAAACGCAGGGCTGCCAGCGCAGGAAGCAGACGACGTTTTGCAGGATGTGCTGATGGGTTTCTTCCGAGTATCAGATCGGTTTGAATACGATCCGAAGAAGGGGCGATTCCGCGGGTATCTCAAACGCGTCACACTCAATGCGATTCGAGCACGACACCGCAAGAAGCGGCCGTCGATCGGATTTGATGACACGGTCGACCCTCCGGTTGCAAGCGATCTTGACGCAGCTTGGGATCGTCAGTGGACTGAGCAGATCTTGAAGCGAGCCATGGGCGAAGCCCGCAACGAAGTTGAAGAGCGAACATGGCAATCCTTCGAGTTGTACGGTGTACGCGGCGTGCCAGCCGAGGAAGTGGCCAAGGAAACGGGCATGACGCCAGCAGCAATTCGCCATGCCAAGATGCGAATCACCCGAAGAGTGCGAGAAATAGTAGAACGTCTTCGTAACGACGAGGGGTAGTGTGCTGCGAGCTTCTTAAGGCACACAGAGCAGCCACTTTTGAAGACTGTGGTCTACTGCTCTAGAGAGCTCATCCTTTTTTCGCGCTCCATCCGCCCATCCTCCAACCCCCTCGGGGTTCGCAGCTGCGCAAGGACAATTCCCACAAGCATCACCACGCACCCCAGCAGCTGAATTGGTGAGAGTATTTCATTCAGGAACGCCCACCCGGCAATCGCTCCAAATACAGCCTCCAGAGCAAGCAGTACCGCGGCATGGGCCGGAGGCGCATTTTGCTGCGCAATCGCTTGAATCAGGAACGCGGCGCCTACTGCGAGCACGCCGCTATAGAGTAGTTCAGGCCAAATGCCAAGCAGGGCAGCGATTTCGGGCTGCTCCCAAGAAAGGGCAACGCCCAGAGTTAGGAGTCCTGCGAAGGCCGTCTGAAAGAGCGCAATTCGCACAGGATCACACCGTACAGCAAGCCATCCAGTAATGAGTACCTGCGCCGCCCACGCGATTGAGCCAAGCAGCACCAGCACATCACCTGGGTTGAGCATTGTCTGGCCTTGCACACTCAAGAGGTACAGGCCAGCAGTTGCGACGAGCACCGCGGCCCATGTGGTCCACCGCACGAAGTACCCAATAAAGAGGCCGAGGATCGGCACAAAGACAACATAGAGGCCGGTGATGAAGCCAGCGATTCCAGCGCTGGTGTACACCAGCCCCGCTTGTTGCAGCACGGACCCAGCTGCCATCGCGAGACCAGCGCCAATCATGCCAAAGAGGAGTTTCTGGCGGGATACGGGCCTCAGCGTCGCAGGCGAGAGTCGCTTGGCCAGTGGTAGTAGCGGCAGTATCGAGAGTGTGCCGATGAGCAGCCGCACGCCAGTGAATGTGACCGGGCCAACGGTCTCCATGGCCATGCGCTGGATAACAAAGCCAACGCCCCAGACGAGGGCA
Organism: Phycisphaerae bacterium; assembly: GCA_963694215.1. GTDB lineage: Bacteria > Planctomycetota > Phycisphaerae > Phycisphaerales > SM1A02 > UBA12567. Next base: position 7,752 of record CAVOCO010000013.1, on the reverse strand, counting down.
ACAAACAACAGCAGTGCATCGGCGCGGAGAACTCTCATTGGGCGGTAGGGTAGAGAGTGGGGAGCGGCTCGTCAGAAATTATTGCTGCTTTCACTGCAACGCCGCGCCCCGTACCATTGCCCGTAGTGCACTGGCTTGAGTACACAATTTGGACGCTTCAAGTTTGGGAACTTCTCATTCTTGTTGGAGTTGGCTTGGTGGCCGGGCTACTTGGTGGACTCTTGGGTATTGGCGGGGGGGTAGTGAATGTGCCAGCCATCGCTTTGCTGCTCGGTCGCGATATCCACCTCGCGCAGGCCGCCTCGATGAATGTCACGATCTTTGTGGCCATTCCCGCTGCGATTCGCCACTGGCAACATGGCGGCCTTCGCAAGGATGCCTTGATTCGCATCGTCCCGTTTGGTGTCATCGGCATTCTTCTTGGTGTGACGGCAAGCATCTGGATTCCAAACGGCTGGTTGACGTGGATCTTTGCCGTGTTTTTGGTGTACATCTTCATCACGAATGTGCAAAGTCTTCTTCACGACCGCAAGGCGGGAGCCACTGACAACAATCTAGACGAACCGGCTTGTACGACTGCTCGTTGCGGCGTGGTGGGTTCGCTCGCCGGCTTTGGTGCAGGGCTCTTGGGCATTGGCGGGGGGCTTATTACCGTGCCGCTCAGTCAGATCATTTGCCGTATGCCGCTGCGGCAGTGTATTGCGACATCATCAGCCGTCATGGTGTGCACAGCCCTCGTCGGGGCGACCTTCAAAAATATTACGCTGCCAGATGTGCCAGGTATTGAGGCGGGCGTGATGTGGTACACGCCTCTAGAGATTTCGGTGTGGCTCATTCCAACCTGCTTGATTGGAAGTTGGATGGGTGCTCGCTTGACGCACGTGTTGCCATTGAAGATCGTGCGGATCGCCTTCACTATCTTGGTGGGCGTTGCCGCTTTTAAGATGTTCATCTGATCACTTCGTGGGCGAGAGATCGACGACCACAGGAAGATGATCTGAGGCCTGAGCGGTGTCTTTTACTTGAAGACCATGCTCTTCAAGTAACGACAGCGAGAGATCTGATGTATCTAGGACGAATGCACTTTCAGGCTTGAGTGAGCTTTTTGTCACCATGAGATAGTCAAGTAGTCCAGGCGTGTAGGACTGCCCATCTTCTTGCCAGGTTTGAACGCCTTGCCCATCGGGCTGCAAAGCCTCGACCACAAGAAGATCTCCGAGCGTGTCGGTGTCCGCAATCAACCCCTCGCCTTGGGCAATAAGCATCTGCAGTGGTAAGAGCCCGCCGACCAGATTGAGATCCCCGCCGATGACGATTCCCTTGTAATTGACCGATTCAGATGCGGCGATCACCGCTCGCCGAATGGCCATTACTTCGCCGATGCGTTTGAGATCTTCGGGGCCGCCCGCAACGCCGCAACACTTGAGATGAGCAGAGACTGCCAGCACATTGCCGACTCCTGGCACGGTGATCGTGAGGCCAACCGCTCGGACATGCCCGCGTGACTCACCGCGTCGTTTCAGGTTATTGAATGATGCGATAGGTTTCGCTGGCAGCCGCGACGCGATGCCGCTTTTGATGTTTCCGCTTCGCGGGCTGAGCATGGCGGTCCACGTGGTGCCGGGCATCGCGTCTTCAAGCACGTCGGCAAGGTCCTCAGCTGTTTGGCCATCGAGTATTTCTTGGACGAGCACAATATCTGGCTGGATCGCCGCGAAGATTCGGGTGACCCCCTCGCGTTGCTTGATCAGGTTCCCCTTTTCGAGGTTCCATGTCATCACTCGTGTGGATGGAGTCGTTGGCGCTGTGAGCGTGTTGCCAGTGATTGGAGTTGCATCAGGCAACATGCTTGCAATATTCGCTGTCCCCTGAGCCGTTCGGCCGTCTTGCCAGGTGAGTTGCCATGGCATCTCTCGGGTTGCCTGGAGTGTGGAGTCGTCAAGTTTGAGCATTCTTGGGAACCTGAATTCAAATCGATCGCTTGCCACAGTTGGCGAGAAAACCAGTCCAACGGTGTCCCATGACTGTTTGCCTTGGTCGCACGAGCGACGAACTTTGACGCCGCGGCCTCCCGGGCTAAAGAGCACTTCGAGGTCGACGCCTGAGAGCGTTCCGACTGTGTTTCCCGTCTGACTCTCGTTATCCCAGTCGAGTGCCAGCGTCATGGGAATCTCGAGGCCCTGCAAATTGACAGGATTTGGCAAAATCATCTGAAGATAGACGTGCGCTGGTGATCCGGCTCCAGAAACTGCTGGCGGCCACTCCGAGAATCGTCCGTCGAGGAGAATTGGATCCGCAGTCAACGTGAGCGATAATGCAAGAAGTGAAGTCATCATCGCCGCAGCCTATCGCGCCGAAGTGCTGCGCTGTGCTTGGAATGGTTGATGCACATTCATAATCCGAGCATTCTGATCAACATAAATTGCGACTTCGTGTGCTGCATGGGCCCTATCTATTTGCTGATGTAATGAATCCGGCATTCAAATCGATCATCCATAGGTGTCTCGTTCACATCTGTACATCAGTCACGATGGAGAGAATGGGGTATCTGAGTAGCTCAGCGAATTGATCGGCACGCGACTTGACGCCGTGCTTGTCTTTCAAGGTGTGCAGTGTGCTTGCCGTTGGATCCTCGACCTTCTTCGTCTCGTGATCGTCCTAATCAGGTTGTCGACATTCTCGCTGTCTCCGCAATGCGCGGCGGCGTGCAGGGCTATGACACGAGCCCTGGCTATGTCCGTGTTAATGAGGTGGCAAATTGGCTCAAGCACAGTGCATATCGCCGATATGGATGGGAGTGGGGGGTGGTCCCCGCGGACGATTTGCTTTGAGTCATTTGGAACTGAGCGTAGTCTGGCGGATTCCCGGCAGATATCAAAGGGCGATGACCTGGTCGTGATAGTCGATATCCTTTCAAGTATTGTCAAATGGGGATCGTGTTCCTGAACGCTTTGGGCGTCGCACACTTCCCGCACATGAGGATGGTGGAGCATGGACGCCTTTACGATATTGACACTTGTGGTTGGAGTCACTGCGATCGCATCGTGGATCAACGACCGCTTTTTTCGTTTGCCAAGCACCATTGGCGTCATGGTTGCTGGACTGCTCGTAGCCGGCGGAGTGTTGGTTGCCACGTCAGCAGGGTGGATTGACGACGCTCGCGCTGTGGCGATGGTGAAATCGCTTCACTTTGACACGCTCTTGATCGCTGGTAACGGTAGCGGAACCGCCGGCCAGGGCATTTTGCTGGGTGTTTTGCTCTTTGCTGCGGCGATGCGAATTGAACCATCAAGCATGACCCGTCGCTTTGGCTTCGTGGCGTGGCTGGCGACAGTTGGCGTAGTCTTGACGGCATTTGGAACCGCAGTTGGGTTCGGTGGATTGTTGTGGCTTGCCGGTGATTCCTTCAACTTTCTAAACCTACTGCTCTTCGGCGCGATTCTGGCGCCAACAGATCCGATTGCTGCCATCGCACTTCTTCGCAAGACATCGGCGCCGACACGAGTGCGGGAAATTATCGCTGGGGAATCGTTGTTTAATGATGGCGTTTCAATTGTGCTCTTCTTGTTTATACTTGCGCTCATTACGGGCAAGGCAGATTCGCCATTTGCGGGGAATTGGATTCTTGGATTCATTGTGGAAACTGGTGGCGCCCTTGTTGTTGGATTTGTGGTGGGCATGATTGGTTCATTCATGATCCGATCAACTCGCCAGACGCCGGTCGTGATCTTGGTCACGATTGCGATCGTGCTTTTCATTGGCATTTTGGCACCGGTGTTGTATGTGTCGTGCCCCGTGGCATCGGTTGTGGCTGGCCTCATCATGGGTCGTTCCCCGAATCTTCGCGCAGCAAGGGAGAAGCTGGCGATTGAATTTTGGGGCTTGGTCGAGCATGTGCTTACGGCTGTGCTCTTTCTCATGATTGGTCTTGAACTCATCACGGTCGACCTATCGTGGTCCGCCGTGATGTGGAGTTTGTCGCTTGTTCCGATCCTGCTTGCGGTTCGATTCACCTCGCTGGTCATTCCGTGGGCCATCGTGCGCGCAGCTGGTCGCACAACGATGTCGATTGAAGAAGTTGCCTTGATGACCTGGTGCGGACTTCGGGGCGGCGTATCGATCGCCATGGCAATCGCGTTGCCCCTATCGATTATGGACTCTAATGGAGAAAGTTTGCGATCAGACGCACTGGTTGCGACCATTCTTGTCGTTGTCGCCACGATTATTGGTCAGGGATTGATGGTGGAACGTATGGCCCGAGCGGTCCAGCGTCGAACTGACCGCCGCGCGGCCCAACTTGCGGCTGCGGCATAGAATAAATTTCCATGAAGTTGCCCGTCATCACTGCCGCTACGCTCCCTTCGCCGGCAGATTGCGAAACGCTTGCCGGCCAGTTGCAGGGTGATGTTCGGTTTGGGCGTCACGATCGCATGTTGTACGCGACGGACGCGAGCATGTATCAGGTCGAACCGCTCGGCGTTGTGTGCCCTGCTCATGTTGAAGACATTGTCCAGGTGCTCGCTTGGTGTGAAACCCATGCTGTACCGGTTCTACCGCGAGGCGGCGGAACATCATTGTCGGGGCAAACTGTCAACGCCGCCGTTGTGGTTGATTGTGCGCCTCACCTGTGCGCGGTGGGGCCCGTGAATGTGGATGATCATCGTGTGTGGGTAGAGCCTGGTGTCGTGCTTGATGATTTGCAGCAGCATGCGGCGGCCCACGGGTTGCGATTCGGTCCAGAGGTCTCAACGTCCACGCACGCCACGCTTGGCGGAATGATCGCCAATCGTTCAGCAGGTTTGCATTCACTGAAGTGGGGCATGACAGATGAACATGTACTGGGCCTTGATGTTGTACTCGTTGATGGTCGCCGCATGCTGCTTCATCGCGGGGCTGCGCTGAGCGACGCGGTGGTGGCAGATATCACGAGACGGGTTGCTGAAGTGATAGAGCCTCTCGCAGATGAGATTGACGCGAAGTACCCACGCCTGCGGCGGAATGTAGGCGGCTATGCGCTCGATCGCATTCTCGATGATCTTCGCCGATCCACCCCCGGAACTCATGATCAGGTTGACCTATCTGATCTCTTCGCAGGGGCTGAGGGTACGCTCGGCTTCGTTGTGGGTGCTCAGCTGAACTTGGTTCCGCTCCCGCAGCATGTTGGGTTGTCAGTCTTTGCTTTTAAAAACGTGTCAGACGCGTTGTCTGCCCTATCTGATGTACTCAAGACAAACCCCGCGGCGGTCGAGCTGCTTGATGGCACTGTGCTTGCAGCAGCTCGCGATCATGCCACCTATAGCAAGCTGGCCGATCTGCTTCCTACGATTGATGGAGAGCCTGCTCAGGCGGTGTTGTATGTGGATTGGTTTGCTGAAGATGTAGCTTCGCTCGAGGCATCGATGTCGCGCGCAGAAGAGTTTCTGCCCGATGTCGGTGTGCGGCGATGCTTGCACGGGGAAGAGCAGGCGGCGCTGTGGAGACTTCGCAAGGTTGGTCTTGGTCTTATCCTGACCGGCGACGAGCACGGGCATCCTGTTGGTGGCTTAGAAGATTGTGCCGTGCCACCCGAAAAACTTGCCGCATTCCAATGCGACTTCGAAGCAATGCTTGCAGTTCATGGTCTTTCAGCGACTTATTACGCGCATGCGAGCGTTGGGCTGCTTCATATTCGCCCTCGAATAGATTTGCATACGCCGGCCGGCCGGGCCGTCTTGGAGCAACTTGCGCATGAAGCAACCGCGTTGGTGCAGCAATACGGTGGGACGGTCAGCGGCGAACATGGGGATGGGCGTATTCGTGCATCCATGATGCATGAGTTCTATGGGCCAAAGATTGTTCAAGCGTTCCGTGACATCAAGGCAATCTTTGACCCCGGCAACCGGATGAATCCTGGAAATATAGTGACAGATCCTGGCATGGTGTCCAATCTGCGTATGCGGCCGGATGAGCAGGCAATGTTATCTCCCAAAGTCGATACTTGGTTTCGCTGGAAGGGCTCATTCTTGAAGGCGGCGTCAGAGTGCAACGGGAATGCGTTGTGTAGAAAAACCAGTGACGGGGCGATGTGCCCGTCCTACCGAGCGACCAGAGATGAGCGTCATGCCACGCGCGGACGGGCCAACGCGCTTCGTCTTGCTATATCGGGACAATTGGGAAATGGTTGCGAACCAGATTGGGCAGACACAGAGACGCTGGAGACATTGGATTTGTGCCTTGGCTGCAAGGCGTGTCAGTACGAGTGCCCAGCTGCTGTTGATGTGGCCACCTTAAAGGCGGAGTACCTTGCGCAGTCAATGCGAGCAGGCCGCGGCGCTTCGCTTCGCACCAGACTCAAGGGCAATGTGCGGCGGTTGAATCAAATTGGTTCTGCCCTCCACCCGATTTCGACAGTACTCATGCAGCGCGGACCAACTGCGTGGTTAATCAAACGCCTGATGGGAGTTGCGCCATCACGGACCCTGCCTGGATTCAGTCGGTCGCTGCGGCGAAAGTTCGACACGGCATCAAACGAATCGAGTGAGCGACCAGTGGTTGTGCTGTATTCCGACTGCTTCACGACGTGGACCGAGTCGGCGATTGGGCACGATGCGATTCGTTTGCTTGAAGCATTTGGCTATCGCGTGGTGATTCCAAAGGTCGGGTGTTGTGGACGAACACAGATCAGCGCAGGCCTGCTGGACGATGCGGTGCGTGTGATTTCCAAGTCGGCCCGCACGATCGCGGCATGTATCGACCAATACGACGCGGTAGCGGTTGTGGCAGTTGAGCCAAGCTGCGCGACAGCGATGCAGCAAGAGTGGGCGCAATTGAAGACATCAATACCGGTCGCAACTATGGAGCGACTTGCTTCGATCGCCGACACAGTCGAGGGCTTTCTTGCAGCTCATTGGGATGATCATCCGCAACGCCCCCAATTTAAATCGTGCGACACGGCATTGCCAATTCACCAACACTGTCACCAGAAGCATCGCGGCGATCTCACTGAGCTGTTCTTAAAGCAATGTGGCTGGTACGGCGCGGCGCTTCTCGATACCGGGTGCTGCGGCATGGCGGGCGCCTTTGGCTATGACCAGAAACATGAGCAATTGTCGCGGGCGATTGGCGATGACTCGTTGTCGGCGCTTCGTGGGCATACGGGCCCAGTGGCTGCTAACGGCACATCATGTCGTCATCAATCAGCGGATGTGATGCAGGTGACTGCGACGCATCCGGTAACACTCGCGGCGCAAAATCTGCAGGACGCTTCATGATTCATTGGAATACATTGATCTGGGGCGGCATCAGTGGCGTTGTGGTATTCGCTGTGCTTGCCTGCTCAACCGTTCCTGGAACCGACCGGGAGCGATTGAATTTCATGCCTGAATCGCAGATGAATCAGCTTGGCGACCAGGCGTTTGCATCAATGCTTGAGCAGAAGGATGTGGTGACGTCTGGATCCGAGGTCAATCGTATTGATCGCATCGGTCATCGTCTTGCGCAGTCTGCTCGCCAGCTGTATCCATCCGCATCGCTTCCGCAGGAGTGGGAAATTGTGATCATTGATGATGACACGCCCAACGCATTTGCGTTGCCCGGTGGCTCAATCGGCGTGCACACGGGCATGATTGAGCTTGCTGAGAATGATGATGCGATTGGGGTGGTAATCGGACACGAGATTGGTCATGTCATAGCTGCGCACTCGGCTGAGCGAATGAGTCATCAACTGCTATTGGCTGGCGGAATTGCACTTGGATCTGCTGCGTTACAGGACCA
>CAVOCO010000012.1:0-11179 GCA_963694215.1 Phycisphaerae bacterium | reverse complement strand
GATCGACCTCAAGCAAGTACCGCGAGGGGGTTTCTGCAAAGCAGGCCACACCAAGTGATGCAATGCCGCCCTGCACCACGGACGCATCAAGGGATAAACCAATCTCGCCCGCAAATGCCATTTCAGCAGCGGCGAGCAGCACGCCGCCCTCACTTGGATCATGAGCACTGTGAACAAGGCCGCTGGCAATTGCATTGGCAACTGCTTTGGCCCGCGCCGGCGCCACTTCAAGATCAACCTCAGGAAGCGATCGATCGCCAATCGCATCGGGAGCGACGCGAAGAAGATGACTGCCCCCAATGGCATCTGTCGTTTGGCCAACGAGCACCAGTACTGTGCCTGCCGATTTAGCATCCATCGTGACACAGTCACCAATGTCTGGAACAATTCCGAAGCCACTAATCAAGAGCGTGGGTGGTATGCGAATTGTCTCGCCTGCATCGGTGGTGAACTGGTTGTTGAGCGAATCTTTCCCGCTAATGAACGGTGTGCGGAAGGCCAGGCCCGCGTGTAAGCATCCAACAGATGCGCGAACGAGTTCGCCCATGCGTTCTGGATTCTCGCACCCAGGCCAGCAGTAGTTATCAAGTACCGCAATCTGCGTGGGATCAGCTCCAACACACACCAGGTTGCGGATGCACTCGTCGTGTGCAGCGAGCACCATCAGGTACGGATCGTCGCACCATCCAGTCGCAAGCCCGGTTCCAATCGCCAGCCCACGCCGCGATCCCCGAACTGGAGTTATCACAGCAGCGTCGCCCGGGCCAGTTCCAGCAGGACCAACAAAGGGCTTGAGCATCGTTCGCCCTTGCACTTCATGGTCGTACTGCTTGACGATGTCCTGTTTCGACGCGATGTTTGGATGCGAGAGCAAGGCGAGCAAGGTCGCCGTGATGTCGGGCTCAATCTCACCGGCCGGAGCAGCTGTAATTGGAGTCCAGCTCGCTGCGCGAACCCGATCCGGCACACCATTGTGCATGAATTCCATAGAGAGGCGGCCGATCTCGTCGCCGCCGAAGTGCAGGACAAGCTCGCGGCCTGGCGTTCCAAACGTACCGAGATCGCACCACTCCACTTCGTACTCATCACAGATGGCAGCGAGCGTTTCAATTCGATCACTCGGAACCGAGAGCACCATTCGCTCCTGTGCTTCGCTGATCCAAACCTCAGTTGGCGTAAGACCGTCGTACTTTGTGGGTGCTCGGTCAAGGTGCACCTCAGCGCCAAGTTGCTCGCCCATCTCCCCGACCGCGCTACTGAATCCACCCGCTCCACAATCGGTAATTGCGGAGTACAAACAGCCGCCCTGATAATCACGCGCTGCGATAATGGCGTCGAGCATCTTCTTCTCGGTAATGGGGTTGCCAATTTGCACCGCATGGGAGAATTCATCTGCGTGCGTGTCGGTAAGTTCAGCTGACGAGAACGTGGCTCCATGAATTCCGTCGCGTCCAGTACGCCCGCCAAGCGCGATGATGTGATCGCCGGCCTGTGGATCGCCGTGCGTCATGTCCCGTGGCATCACACCGACGCACCCACAGAAGACAAGTGGATTTCCGATATGACCTGGATCAAACCACACAGTTCCATCCACAATTGGAATGCCCATGCGGTTGCCGTAATCGCGAACGCCCTGCGCAACGCGCGTCAGGACTCGGCGTGGAGGCAAACAGCCACGAGGAACGTGCTCGGTATCAAGCGGCGCAACGCAGAACACATCTGTTGCGGCAATTGGCCGCGCGGCGAGCCCTGTACCGATGATGTCACGAATGCACCCACCAATTCCGGTTGCAGCGCCGCCGTAGGGCTCGAGCGCCGAGGGGTGATTATGCGTCTCAACCTTGAAACATACTGCATGATCATCATCGAACGCCACAATTCCGGCGTTGTCAACAAAGACAGAAAGACACCAATCGGACATTCCATCATCCATAAGTTGATGCGTAGCCGATGCGACGGTTGACTTGAGCAAGTTGTTGATACGAATGCGCCCATCAGGCAGTAGATCACTTCCTGGAATTGGTTCATCTCCTGGCAACTCGCCGCTGTACTCAACGGTCGCCTTGAGCGTCTTATGTACACAGTGCTCTGACCAAGTCTGCGCAAGCGTTTCAAGTTCAATATCGCGTGGCTCGCACCCTCGATCACAAAAGTGCTTCTGCACAGCCTGCATTTCGTCGAGGCTCAAGAACAAGTGTGCTTCGCGGCTCAGCGTGATCAAGGCAGCATCATCGAGATCACGAAGCGGCACTTCGTGAACAGTCGTATCGTGCTGATGTCCTGACTCAAATGCTTCTGGATGGGAAGCGCCCAGATGCACATCATGAATCAGTGGATTTGCGAAACACGTGGATGCAATCGTCATCGCATCTGATTCGTCAACGCCGCCCATGTCATATCGGCACCCAGTCCGAACCCGAACCGCTTGCCCAACCATCGCAAATACTGCTGCTTCAACGGCATCAGCAGCTGGGTCCATCACGCCAGGCAATGGCAACACCTCGACAAGCGTGCCAGCCACTGACGGAGCTGCGCCAATGGTGAGCTCATCGGTTACGGGATGTGCGAGCAATGCGGCCGCGATCTGCCGAACGGTTTCGTCCGTCAGATCGCCTTCGATTAAATACACACTCGATGTATGCACTGAGGTTGGACACATGGTGTGACCAGAAGACTTTATTGTGGCCAGCGCAGCGTGGCCTCTTGGATCGCCAGCTTCTTGGCGCGGTCGCACTTCGACACGATGCACTGTCACGTTACTACTCCTGCTCAAACATTTCAGCTTGTTGTTTTGCCAGCATGTCACACCGCTCGTTGTCAGCGTGACCGGTGTGCCCTTGCACCCAGTTGTACGTCAGTTGCAGACGTGCACGCTCAGTATCAAGTGGGCGCCAAAGATCTTCATTCTTTACAGGCTTGCGGCCGCTCGTCTTCCAGCCCCGCCGCTTCCAGTTGTCCATCCACTCACCAAGGCCCTGCAAGACATATTTGCTGTCGGCCCACACATCGACCTGCGTGCCGTCAGGAACCGTCCTCAAACCCTCAAGAACAGCGGTCAATTCCATGCGATTATTCGTCGTCTGGGGTTCACCACCTGCCAGAACGACCTCTTCAGCATCGCCGGAGAGGGGCCGAATCACACAGGCCCAGCCCCCTGGTCCAGGATTGCCCAAGCAGGCTCCATCTGTATGCAACTCGACGTGAAGACTCGGTTTGGTCATTGTGGCGGGCTCCTGAGAGATCGGCAGTCTATTCAGAATCGCCATGGTCGGTTCAATGCGTAAAAGTGTCGACATGAAGCTCCCCACGCCTCATTATTCCGATGCGAAGAACTGCCCTCCACCAGTTATCCACAGGGCCATGCCCACGCCCAGCCTCAGTCAAGGTCCGATATGACATGCAACTACAGCATTTTTAGTCACTTACACTCTACTGCGAGCCCACACTTGGCCAATGTGCCGCCTTAAAGCCCAAAGCACGGCAACTCATCCTGCGTACAGCCCTGAGCGAGCGAATTGCCTGCAATGCTGCCACTTTCAGCTGCCGTCTTGATACACTGCTCGGCTCGCCTCAGCGGCGGATATGGAGTCCCAATGCCCACGATTAATCAGCTTGTTCGCAACCCACGGCGCAGCCCCAAGGCCAAGTCGAACGTACGTGACCTCAATGCCTGCCCGCAAAAGCGTGGCGTGTGCCTTCAGGTTCGTACCGTGACGCCAAAGAAGCCGAACTCGGCACTACGCAAGGTTGCTCGTGTTCGCTTGTCCAACGGCAAGGAAGTTTCCGCCTACATCGGCGGCGAAGGTCACAATCTCCAAGAGCACTCCATTGTGCTCGTTCGTGGTGGACGTGTACGAGATCTTCCTGGTGTGCGGTACCACGTGGTCCGCGGCAGCCACGACACCCTTGGTGTCGACGGCCGCAACAAGGGACGCTCCAAGTACGGAACAAAACGCGTAAAGAAGTAGCGCATCTCTGACATACGCAGCGTTCGCCATGTGGCAACGCAGGCAAGTAATCGGTTGAACACGACGCTCAGCCGGTGAACAAAAAGCCCGAATCTCGGGCAGTTGAGCCAAAGAAGGAGGCCTCCCATGGCCGGTCGAATTACAGCATCCGAAAAGCAACTGCAACCTGATCCTCGCTACGGCGACAAGGTGCTTGCGAAGTTCATCAACTGCATCATGCTCGAAGGCAAGAAAGCCGTCGCGCAACGCGTGGTGTACGACGCGCTGGATCGCATTCAGGCCAACCTCGACAAGGGCAAGCGAGAGGGCATGCCCGAGACCGCTATCGAGACATTCCGTATGGCCATTGACAACGTCAAGCCAAACGTCGAAGTCCGCTCAAAGCGAGTCGGTGGTGCCAACTACCAGGTCCCAATGCCTGTGACTCAAAAACGCCGTCAAAGCTTGGCGTTCCGCTGGCTCATTACCGCGGTCCGCAGCGAAAAAGGCAAGCCACTAGCCATACGCCTGGCCAAGGAACTCTTCGATGCCGCAAATGGTGAGGGCAAGGCCTGCACTGTTCGCGAACAAACGCATCGCATGGCCGAAGCCAACAAGGCGTTCTCACACTTCGCGTGGTGAGTCACGAGTCGGATATAGCATCATCCACTGGTCGGTATCACCGACAGATGTTGTTGCCCGACTTTGGCCCTGAGCGTCAAGAGCAACTTGAAAATGCCACTGTGTTGGTTGTGGGTTGCGGTGCGCTTGGATGCGGCGTTGCAGACCAGCTTGCACGCGCAGGCGTGGGAACGATTCGCATCGTAGACCGCGACATTGTCGAGCAAACCAACCTGCAGCGACAGGTCTTGTATTGCCAAGCTGACGCCGATGCATCTCGCCCCAAAGCAATGGCCGCTGCAGATCGGCTTCGGGCGATCAACCCGACCATTGATATTGAACCGGTCGTTGATGACTTTCGCGCCAGCAATGCCGAAGACATCACCGCTGGCATGAGCCTGCTCATTGATGGCCTTGACAACTTCGATACCCGCTATCTGCTCAATGATATTGCCGTCAAACACGGACTTCCGTATATCTACGCCGGGGCAGTTGGAACTGGCGGATTGGTGATGCCAATCCTGCCACGCTCAATTCAGCAGGGCCGCTCAATCACATGGTCAAGTGAGCAATCCACGCCGTGCCTTCGATGTATCTTTCCTGAACCTGCGCCGCCCGGATCCACGCCCACCTGTGACACCGCGGGCATACTCGGGCCCACCATCGCCGCCGTCACCGCGCAGCAAGCTGCCATTGCCTTATCACTTCTAATCGGGCGAATTGATGGCATTGATCGCTCAATGCACTCGATAGATCCATGGACAGGCGATGATCGCCGCATGCAGACGGGAACGCCCCGCGACGACTGTCCATGCTGTCACGACCATGTCTTTGAGTGGCTCGAGGGCAATCGCGAACGGCAAACCGAAGCACTCTGTGGACGTGACACGGTTCAGATTCTCCCCGCAATGATGTGCCGTGTTGATCTTGAGGCGGTGGCGACACGGCTCGTGAAGCACGGCCGGGTCCACTATGACGAACACGCGCTCCGCGTAGATCTGGCTGACCACGCCATCCGCATGACAATCTTCCCTGATGGCCGCGCACTCATCGGAGTCGCAGATCCAATTCAAGCACGCACACTGTACGATCGATTCGTCGGCTCGTGAACGTACCATTGCGTTCATGAACCCAATCCTCAATCAAATGCATGGCCATCGTTCCATCCGCGCCTACACGGGCGAGGTAATGCCAGAGGCAGAACTTCATGCGGCATTAGAAGCAGCACAGTTGGCCGCAACGAGCTCCAACGTGCAGGCATACAACACCATTCGAGTGACTGACCCCGAGATGCTCGCAAAGCTCGTTGTGCTCACCGGCGGTCAAGAAAAAGTCGCACTGTGTGGCACCTTTCTCGTGATGTGCGGAGATATGCGACGACATTACCTGCTCGCGCAGTCTGCAGATTCCGCATGCGAAGAGAATCTTGAGTCGTTTCTCTTGTGCACAATTGACGCCTCACTCTTCGCTCAAAACCTCGCGCTCGCCGCGGAGTCACTTGGCTGGGGCACCTGCTTTGTTGGTGGCCTTCGCAATGACCTTGCTGCGGTTGGCGCCTTACTTAACCTTCCGCAAGGCGTGTACCCATTCTTTGGACTCTGTATCGGCCGCGCCGCAGAAGAGCCCTGGAAACGACCCCGTCTTCCCATGAAGGCTGTGCTCATCGAGAATGAATACCCCTGCGACGAGTCGATGCTCGCCATGATGAGGTCGTATGACGACGACATGGCCGCCTACTACAAGAAGCGTGGCGCCTCGGGTCGCCGATGGATCGGGCAAATGGAGCAGTTCTTTGCCACCCCTCGCCGGACGGGAGATCGTTCGTTCTACGAATCACAAGGCGCATCCCTCGAATAGTCCCTTCTGCCCCGGCTACATGCGAGGAACTAGGCAACCCGAAGCCCAAAGCACGGTAGGCTCTTTCTAAGGAGACCTTCATGCCCATGCCCATCACCCGCCGCACAGTTCTTCGAGCCGCAGCAGTATCGCCTTTGCTGATGCCAGCGCTTTCATGGGGCCGCGTTCTTGGCTCGAATGACCGCCTCAACATGGCGGTCATTGGAACGGGCGGAATGGGAACAAGCCACCTCACACGGCTTGTCAATCGCGAGGACGATGACAACATCAACGTGATACGCGTGTGTGATGTGTACCGACGTCGACTCGACAACTCAGCCAAGATCGCCTCGCTCGGAGCAGCCAAAGCCACGATGGAGTACGAGCGTGTACTCGATGATCCTGACATTGATGCTGTCGTCATTGCGACGCCCGACCACTGGCACACCAAGATTGCCATTGAAGCGATGGATGCCGGCAAGGACGTCTACTGCGAGAAGCCGCTCTCGCACACAATTCCGCAAGCGCTTGCGTGTCGAGATGCAGTCCACCGCACAGGCCGCACGCTGCAGGTTGGTCCACAAGGCACCAGCAATGGCAACTACTGGGCTGCAGGGCAAGCCATCCGCGAAGGACGAATTGGAAAGCCAACGTGGAGCCAAGGGGCCTACTGCCGCAACTCTCGTGGTGGTCAGTTCAACTGGCATATTGACCCCGATGCCGGCCCCACTAACGCGGCCGACAAAGCGGGCTATGTCTGGTGGGATCGCTGGCTTGGACACGAGCACGGACTCGCCCCAAAAATTGACTGGAATGCCGATCACTTCTTTCGATTCCGCAAGTACCTCGCCTACAACGGCGGACTCGCAACGGACCTGCTGTACCACCGGCTCGCCCCGCTTCTACTGGCCATCGAAGGACACGATGGGGCCTACCCCAAACGCGTGGTCGCAAGCGGCGGCACGTATCTTGAGAAGGATGAGCGAGATATCGCCGACACCTTCTTCATGATGGTCGATTACCCCTCTGAGCACACCGTTGTGCTCTCGAGCGTTATGACCAATAACGACACCTGGCCCACCGTTATTCGCGGGCAGTACGGCACCATGGAATTTGGGGATGGATTGAACCTATCGGAACAATCGCCCTGGTGGGAGGAATTCCGCACTGCCAATGACCTCCTGACCATTCATTCCAAGGGGGAGCCCACGCCAAAGCCAGGCGCCGCCACAGCCCACCTCGACCCCATGGATCGCCGCGATCACATGGGCAACTTCCTCGATGCCGTTCGAAAGGACGACCGACTGGCCTGTAATGTGGATCTTGGCTGCGCGACGATGGTGGCCATCAAGATGGCTGTGGATGCGTGGAAACAAGATCAAGTCCTCTTGTGGGACCACGAGCGCGAAGTCGTGACCCAAACCTGATCAAATCCCAGAACCCTTGCCCCGCCAAGCCCGTAGCAACTCTCTCTCATCCAATTCCGCACCTTATGCCCTGCGCCGGGGTAGGATTGGACCTCGCACTCTCAAGGGAGGGATGAATGATTAACCACGTGTTCAGGAGACACACCATGCGTATGCCCATCATGCTGACTGCCATTGGCGGACTCAGTATCGCCGCGATATCACTCGCGGCCGACACCGTCGACGGGACCAATGCCCAAATCGACACTCGTGTTGCTGCCACAAACGGCACTTCTAAACCGGAGTTCCCAAAGCACGACACCGTCATCAAGAGCAATTACAAGAAGGTCATTTCGACCGTCGACGGCAAGCCTGGCATGTACACGCTGTACGTGGACCACAAGAACAGCGACGTTCTGGCAGAGTTGCCTCGCAACTATGCGAAGCAGAACATCTTCTTTGCCTACACCATCTCTGGTGGTATCCCTATGGCGGGTGTGCAGGCAGGCGACATGTACGCACAATGGAAGAAGTTCGGCAAACGCCTTGCTTTGATCCAGCCGAACTATGCCGTCCGTTCAACCGGCGACAAGCAGTCGAAAGCCGGAACCAAACGAGTGTTTACTGATCGTGTGATTCTTGACGTCCCAATCAAGACCATTGGCCCAGGCGGCGGTCCAGTCATTGACCTGACCGAGCTGCTCGTCAAGCAATCGTCGAAGTTCTTCGGCGGCGCTACATCTGGCGCCAACACGCGACTGGCCACTGTTGAGAAAGCAAAGGCGTTTCCGAACAACATTGAACTGGCGTACGGCATCCCGCTGCGTGGCGGCAACCTCGCCACGCTCGCGTACTCAATCGCTGAGATTCCAGAGAACACCGGATACAAGCCGCGGATTGCTGATGAACGCATTGGCTACTTCACAACGGAATCTTCAAAAGGCTGACCCAAAGCTCAAGATGAGCCCCCCTAAGAAGCCCATCGTCTTCTACATCGAGCACACCACGCCCGTGCGGTACCGCCGCTGGGTACGCGATGGCATTCTCGAATGGAACAAGGCTTTCGAGAATATCGGCATCGTGAACGCAATTGAGGTCTACCAGCAGGATGCCGACACCGGTGCCCACATGGAGAAAGACCCAGAAGACGCCCGCTATAACTTCTTCCTGTGGACAAACGCTGACATGGGCTTTGCTATTGGCCCCAGCCGCGTGCATCCCAAGACCGGTGAAATTCTCGATGCTGACATCGTCATGGACGAAGGATTCATCAACGGCTGGTCCAAAACATGGGCTGACATTATTCCTGAAGCAGCGTTGGAAGGATATGGACCCAATGCCCTGGCATGGCTCGCAGAACATCCTGAATGGCACCCACGTGTGTTGCTTGCGGACCAAGCTGACCGCTCAGAAATTCGACAACAACTCAATCGAGAATGCCAATTGCGTGCTGCGGGCCTATTGCCTGGTTTCGCAAGCCCAACAGTTCAAACAGCGCTGATTGGTGATGAACGATACGACGGCCTCATTGGCCGCGTCAGCCAAGTCAATGGCAATTGTCGACATGCCGCTTGTAAGGCTATGGATGTTGCCATGGTTCGACTCAACCCCAACCTCGTCATTGGCATCAATAAGCCAAAGCCTAATACCTTTGCCGCCAATGACCCTGTCTCAGGGACGTGGTACGGTTCGATCGAAATGGCTGCTCCTGATGGCACGTCCCATGCCATGGACTTGACGCTTGAATTGACGCTCTCAAAGGACAACTCCGTCAACGGTTCCGCCGAGATGGGGATGTTCGGAACCGTT
Source organism: Phycisphaerae bacterium (assembly GCA_963694215.1). Taxonomy (GTDB): domain Bacteria; phylum Planctomycetota; class Phycisphaerae; order Phycisphaerales; family SM1A02; genus UBA12567. Next base: position 1,560 of record CAVOCO010000012.1, on the reverse strand, counting down.
GAGATGCAAGGCACTTGGTCACCAGCCGACAAGCAGCTCACGCTGTATCCAGCTGAGGAAGAGCAAGGTAACGATGCATTGATCGTGACCATCGACGCAGGCGATATGACCGGCAGCATGTCCGAAGGCGAATTCACAATGTCGCTCTCGGCATCCCGATCCAACTCCAGTGATGACGACGCTTCGGACGAGACTGCCGATAGCGACGGCGACAATGATGCTGAAGAAGTCGAACTCGCCAAAGAAGAAGACGAAGACGCAGACGAAGAAGGTGACGATGATTCGGAAGAATCCGAAGTCACTGAAACTGCATCAAAGAAGTCCTCTTCCAAGAAGACTGAAGGTCAGTACCTTGACGGCGTACCCGAAGAGTTCATCGGACCGATGCTCCGCGAAGTCGTCATGCATGAAGTCGGGCATACGCTTGGGCTGCGGCATAACTTCAAAGGCAGCACGATTCATACGCTCGAGGAAATTAACAGCCCAGAATTTGCTGGCAAACCTTACTCCGGCTCGGTCATGGACTACTTGCCCATCAACATCAACTATGAACTTGGTGAGACCCAGGGCGACTGGACTCAGGTCACCGTTGGTCCCTATGACATGTGGGCGATTGAGTACGGCTACATCGCGAAGAACCCAGAGAAGGTGTTGAAGCGAGTATCCGAACCTCAACTCGCATACGCCACAGATGAAGACACCTCAGGCCCAGACCCTCGTGCTCGGCGGTTTGACAACGGCAAGAACCCACTGGTCTATGCCGACTCACAAATCGCCCTGGCCAAGCATCTCCGCTCCAAGATCTTGGACGAAATGGTGGAAGATGGCGAGAGCTGGGCAGAAGCTCGCAAAGCCTATGACATGCTGCTCAACAAGCAGCTCGGCGCTATCAACATTGCGGCCAACTGGATCGGCGGCAGTTACTTGAACCGCGACAAGAAGGGCGACGCGGGCGATCGCTACCCGATCACCCCAATTGAAGCTGATCAGCAGCGACGCGCAATGCAAATCGTGCTTGAAAACACCATGCGAGACGATGCCTATGGCTTGTCTCCAGAGTTGCTCCGTCGCATGACGGTCGACAAGTGGTGGGATGAAGGCGGCATGCGATACATCTTCCAAGATGCCACGTATCCCATCCATGATCGAATTGCAGGCATTCAGGCCATGGCCATGAATGGAATTCTCAATCCGCAGACGCTCAACCGCGTCTACGACAACGAATTCCGAGCAACGGATGAGGAAGATGTCCTGACCGTTCCTGAAGTGTTGACGACCGTTCGTGAGTCTGTATGGGGCGAACTTGATGGGGGCCCGGAAGGCACCTACACCACTCGCTCCCCCTATATCTCAAGCCTGCGCCGCAATGCCCAGCGTGAGCACATCAACCGGCTTATCGATCTCAGCATGCCATCGGGCAGTGGATACTACACAGCACCTGTATCGAATCTGAGCCGCATGCAATTGCGGGAACTCAAAGGATCGATTGACAGCGCGAGCCGGCGCAAGGGCGCGAACCTGGATCCATACTCCCGAGCCCACCTCCTTGAGGCGAGCTCA